>JAFKLU010000316.1 GCA_017304105.1 Sphingomonadales bacterium | reverse complement strand
GCTCGATGCGGTCGACGAGGGGCTCGCCACCACCGGCGTCGCCAACGGCAAGGCGGTCTGCCGCGCGACCTTGCCCGGTCCCGCCAACACCTCGACCCCGGCGGGATTCGAGCAGCACTGGAACCAGGCGGACGCCGCAGGCTGCGTGCCGCTCAACATTCTCGGCACCAACACCGAGAATGCGGCGGCCATCGCTTATGCCTATCGCAACGCGACGGAGGACTTCACCTATCGGCAGCATGTCGCTGCCTTCAACCTCAATGGTAGCCTGTTCGACGGGTGGGCCGGGCCGATCAACACGGCGCTGGGTGGCGAATATCGCTTCGAGAAGGGCTTTGCCGTCCACAACAAGCTGCCGTTCAACGTGACCAACACGAACAGCCCGTTCGGCAATGACTTCGGCGGCAGCCTGAGCATATTGGAAGGCTATGCGGAGGCGAATATTCCGCTGCTGCGGGACCTGCCCTTCGCCGAGTCGGTCGAGCTGGACGCCGCCTTCCGCCACACGCACCAGACCAACAAGGATGCCATCACCTCCCGGTCGAAGACGCTCGACTTCAACACCTGGAAGGTCTCGGCGACCTGGGACGTCACCGACTGGCTGCGCTTCCGCGCGACCCGTTCACGGGACGTGCGCGCGGCGAGCTTCGTCGATCTCTACTACAACCTGCCGGACACGCTGCCCGGACCGCCCGCTGGCACCATTCTCAATCCATGGTTCCTGCAAGCCAATGGCGCGGCGACGAACGACTTCACCAAGATCGTCTTCCCGCCCAACTTCGCGCTGACGCCGGAGGTCGGCAACACGCTCACCTTGGGCGTGGTGCTGCAGCCGCACGGGTTCCTCGACGGTCTGCGCCTGTCGGTCGATTATTATAACATCAAGATCACCGACGCGATCGTGACGCTCTCGGCGCAGCAGGTGGTGGACGCCTGCTTCAACGCGGGCGTGGTGTGCGACAAGATCTTCAACGGCGCCGGTGTGACGTTCGACAAGCTCACCGCCGATAATCGCAAGGACGTCGAGAATATCGTGCGCGGCGCGAACAATATCGGCTCGTTCGAACAGGCGGGCTGGGACGTCGAGCTGCTCTACACGCTTCCGCTCGAGAAGCTGGGCGACAAGATCCCCGGCCGGCTGACGCTGCGCGGTCTCGCCACGATCACGGACAAGATGGACGTGAATCTCGGCAACGGCTCGGGCTCGATCAGCTATCTCAACCAGACCGGCGGCTCGGCCTTCGGCGGCTTCACCGCGCCTGCCAAGTACATCCTCACGGGCTATGTGAGCTACAATGTCGGCGGCTTCGGCCTCACCGTGGATGGCAAATATATCCCCAAGGGCATTTACGACATCCGCCGCAGCGACACGCTGCCCAACACCAACCTCAACAGCATCAACTATAATTATGTCGAGTCGCGCTTCTATGTGGGCCTCTCGACCTCCTACAAGTTCGAGCTGGGCGGCAACGACTCGGCCGAAGTGTTCTTCACGGTCCGCAACCTGTTCGACGTCGATCCGCCGAACGCGCCGAGCAACGTCTCGGGCACGCTCGGCTATGTGCAGGGGGGCGGCGCGCCGACCAACCCGGTCTTCTTCGATACGCTCGGGGCGACCTGGCGCGCGGGTCTGCGCGTCAACTTCTAGGTCCCCGGCGTTCAATCCTCGGGGCCACGGCGAATGTCTCTCAGCTTCGCCGTGGCCTTCTCTTTGTCATGCCGCGCGGGCCTCTTCGTGCGCGGATCGGCTTGCTCTCCCCCCTCCCTTGCGCCACTCTGCCGGCCGCAAACGCCACGCTACCAAGGAGAGCCTGCCATGATCCGGTCCGCCGTCGCCCTGCTCGCCGCCACGCTCCTCGCGCCGGCGCTTCAGGCAGAGTCTGCTCCCGGTGCTGCGCTCAAGGCCGCGGTGGCCAGCCCGACCCGCACGCCCGCCAATGCCGCGCGCGACAAATACCGCCATCCCGCGGAGACGCTCGCCTTCTTCGGCGTGAAGCCGACGGACACGGTAGTCGAGATCTGGCCGGGCGGGGGCTGGTATACCGAGATCCTGGCCCCCTATCTCAAGGGCAAGGGCGCGCTCTGGGCCGTCGATTTCTGGCCGGACAGCCTGAAGGGCATCCACGCCCTGCAGGCCAGGGACCCGGCGCTCTACGGTCAGATCAAGCTCGCCGCTTTCCCCGCGAGCGAAGGCCAGCCGACCGTTCCGCCCGGCAGCGCGGACGTCGTCGTGACCTTCCGCAACGTCCATAACTGGCAGATGGGTTACAAGCGCGGCGGCCAGGATTATGGCGCCGAGGCATTCCGCCAGATGTACGCGATGCTCAAGCCGGGCGGCGTTCTGGGAGTCGAGGACCATCGGCTGCCCGAGAGCCACGACGTCGCGCGCGAGAAGACGAGCGGCTATGTGAAGGTCTCGACCGTGCGCCGACTGGCCGAGCAGGCGGGTTTCGTGTTCGAAGGCGCCTCGGAGATCAACGCCAACCCCAGGGACACGACCGATCACGAGAAAGGCGTGTGGACCCTGCCGCCGCGTCTCGCCAATGGCGATGTCGACAGGGAGAAATATCTGGCGATCGGCGAGAGCGACCGCATGACGCTCAAATTTCGCAAGCCCCTGGCCAGCGCGGCGCGCTGACCAGGGGGCTCTTGGCTCAAGGCAAGCGGGTCAGGCGATCGCGACGGAGACCCGGCGGCGGCGCATCGCCGTGCCGAGCAGGCCGAGGCCGGCGATCATCTGCAGCCAGGTCGCCGGTTCGGGCACCGTCATGGCATATCGGATGAAGTCGAGGTGCTGCGCGACCGGGACATAGCCTGCGAATTCGCCGAACGTATCGTTCAACTCGTCGTCGATATCACCGAACACGGCGCCGAAGGTGATCCCGTAGGAGGTCACGGCGGCGATCTTGCCGTCGATGAACTCGGGACCACCCGAATCGCCGCCGGCCGACGTGCCTTCCATGGCGCCGACGCCCAGATTGCAGAACTGGCCACTCGGCGACATGCCTAGCCCGACCACGGTCATGACGCAGGACGCGTCGTTGGCCCCCCAGCCATTATCGAAGTCCGCGATGTAGGAAAATTCGATGTCCGCGTCGCCGCAGAACCAGTTGCTCCCGCCGCCGCAGGCCGGATCAGGGCTGGTGAACAGGCCGCCAAAGGCTGAATCGCCCCAGGCAAAGTCGAACCGGTTGTCCGCTTGCCGAAGCCGCCCGGTCCCGAGGTCAACGCCGACATCGCCCCCCCCGCTCGACCGGCCGCCATAGCCGGCAATATTGAATTCCTGGCCGACGAGACCGCCGCCATAGAGATCATAGGATGTCGCGAAGGCCGGGGCGAGACCGGACAGGCGCAGCACCGCGATGTCGTTCTGGTCGATGACCTCGCCGGTATAGCCGGAGTTGACGAAGATATCGCTGACGTCGACCTGGGTGACGCCGGGCGCGGGCACGCCGAAGAGATAATCCTGATAGAATTGTGGATCGGCGGGGTTCCCATCGTAGAAGAAGGCGGTGACCTTCTCCGGCCCCTGCGTGCCGAAGCCGTCGCTCACGCAATGGCCCGCGGTCAGGACCGACTTGCGATCGTTGAGCAAACTGCCCGAGCAGACGAAGGCATCACCCCCGGCATATTCCATGATCACTCCCACCACGCCCCGATACTGGGGCGTCTGCGCGAAATAGGCGGGGTTGCCGCCGCCCGCCGCGGTCGCGGTCGATCCCACGGCGACGATCTTGTTGCTTGCTTTCCAGGAAATGCCGCTGTTCGTTCCGGCTGTCGCCTTCGATCCCGCCAGCGCGGGCGAGGTGGCGAGCCCAAGACCGATGGCAGCGATCGTCAAGGACATTGCACGCATTCTATGCGAAAATGCGTCTCCCACAAATGTCGGTAACATGATGACCTCTCTTCCATTGCGCCGACCGGATTGCCGGCACCGGAAGGCGAGGCTGCACCCCTTGTGGAAACATCGTCAATTCAAATTAACCAAATCGCTCCATTGGGAACGGGCAGGCGCAAGAATCACCAATGTCGCTTCCCCTCGGGCGACAAGGATGGTTTCAATTGTCACCGCTTCCGCATTCGCCACAGCGCGTAGAAGCCGATTCCGCTCCAGATGATGTTCAGGACCATCGAGGGGATCGCGTCATGCCACCAGGTGTTGAGCACGAAGAACGCGGCGCCGACGGCGTT
>JAFKLU010000315.1 GCA_017304105.1 Sphingomonadales bacterium | reverse complement strand
CCGGGCGATCGAGCAGAGCTGCGACATCTATTTCTATTATTTCGCGCAAAAGATCGGGATGGACGTGATCGCCGCCATGGCGCGGCGTCTCGGCCTCGGGCAGAAATTCGACCTGCCCTTCCCTAACCAGAGCTACGGCACCGTGCCCGATCCGGCGTGGAAGAAGCGGAAATATGACCAGGACTGGCAGGCCTATGACACGGTCAACGCGACGATCGGCCAAGGTTATATGCTGGTCAACCCCACGCAAATGGCCGTCATGGCCGCACGGCTGGCGACGGGGCTCGACCTAAATCCGCACTTCCTCGTCGACGGCAAGCGGCATCAGGGCGCTCCGCTCGGTATCCCGCTGGATCATCTGACCGTGATCCGCAACGCCATGAAGGATGTGGTCAACGGCGCGGGCACCGGCCGCGCGGCGCGGCTCTCCATCCCTGACGTCATGCTCGCCGGCAAGACTGGCACGGCGCAGGTCCGCGCGATCACGGCTGCGGAGCGTGCGCGGGGCGTGCGCGGCAATGCCTCGCTACCGTTCAGGCTGCGCGACCACGCCCTGTTTCAGGGCTTCGCGCCCTATGACAATCCGCGCTATGCCATCGCCACCATCATTGAGCATGGCGGCCACGTGAATCGCATTCAGGACGCGCCGATGATCTCGGGCGACTGCATCACCTATCTCTACGACCCGGCGAAGGCGCTGGAGCGACTCACAGAGTATGAGAAAGGCTGGGGCGGAACGCCGCAGGAGCGCCTGGAGCGGCAGCTCAATGCATTCCGCATCTCCAAAGGGCTGGAGGCCGCCGCGCCCATATTAGGCAACAATGCGGCGGCGCCTGCCAACCGCGCAGAGGCAGCGGCAGAGGAAGAGCCCGACCCGGATGAGGCACGTGAGCGGGGCGGCGACGCGCCGGCCGACGCGGCGATAACGCGCGAGCCGCCATCGCCCGCCACGCCCGGAAGCCCGCTTCCCGCGCCGTCACCGACGCCCACGCCCACGGAGGCAACGCGATGAAAAATCTCGTTCCTGTCCCCGAGGCGATCGCGCGGCTTCCCTGGAAGCTCTACATGCTGCTGACCGCCATCGCCTGCTTCGGCGCGGTAGTGCTCTATAGCGCGGCGGGCGGCCATCTCATGCCCTGGGCGGGGATGCAGCTCTTCCGCTTCGCCGTATTTCTGGTCATGGCCGAGGTGATCACCCGCCTCCCCCACGGCCTCATCCGGGCGGCGGCTTTCCCGGTCTATGGCGCCATTCTCGTGGCGCTGGTCCTGGTCGAGCTGATCGGTGGCGTGGCGGGCGGAAGCCAGCGGTGGATCAATCTCGGCTTCATGCAGTTCCAGCCATCCGAGTTCATGAAGGTGGCCGTCGTGCTCGCGGTGGCGCGCTTCTATTCGATGCTGCCGATCGCCCACACGCGCACCGTAACGGCGATCTGGCCGGCGCTGGCGCTGATCGGCGTGCCCGCCCTGCTCGTGCTCGTGCAGCCCGATCTCGGCACGGCCAGCATGATCGGCTTCGGCGGCATCACGGTGATGTTCCTCGCCGGGCTGCCACTGCGCCTCTTCGTGGGCTCCGGTCTCGCCGTGGCGGCGCTGATTCCGATCGCGTTCAGCTTCCTGCACGAATATCAGCAGAAGCGCGTGCTGATCTTCATGGACCCGGAGAGCGATCCGCTGGGCGCGGGCTATCATATCAGCCAGTCGAAGATCGCGATCGGATCGGGCGGCCTGTTCGGCAAGGGCTTCCTCAATGGCACGCAGAGCCATCTCGATTATCTGCCCGAGGGCCATACCGACTTCGTCTTCGCCACCATGGCCGAGGAATGGGGATTCGCCGGCGGCGTCGGGCTCATCGTCGCACTGTTCCTGCTGCTGCGCTGGGGCATGCGGGTGGCCGGGCAGACCGAGGACCGTTTCGCGCGCCTCACCGCCGGCGGCCTTACCACGACAATCTTTCTCTATATCGCAATCAACCTCATGATGGTGATGGGCCTGGCGCCCGTGGTGGGCATTCCCCTGCCCTTCATGTCTTATGGCGGCTCCTCAATGCTGACCGTGATGCTGTGCATCGGCATCATCCGCAACATCGACCGCAATCGCGAAACGCTCGGCGACCGCTGGCGCTGAGGCGTTTCGGGGGCGGCGATTGGACTGAGCGTGTTTCCGGCCGGGGCACAGCGAAGTTCGCAATGTAACGCCGGCGAAATCCCTCAAATGCCCGCCGATCCTCAATGCGCAGCCTACCGGTCGATCTTCCCCGTAATTGTAGGAGGCTCGAAGGGGCGTAGATCTGAACACGCGCGAATATGCACAGCAGCTACGGCGCTTTTGGACGGCGGCGGGCCATTTCCCCGCTCCCGAAGAGCCGGCTGGCGCGCTCCTGTCAAAAAGCATCTGGCCTGCGCATTTTTATGTTGGCAAGGGTTAGACCCCATGCTAACGGCGCCGCTCCAGACCGAAAGCAGCGCTTCAAAACGCTGAATTACCGGCAGTGTGGACGCATAGCTCAGTTGGTAGAGCAGCTGACTCTTAATCAGCGGGTCCTAGGTTCGAGCCCTAGTGCGTCCACCACTTTTCCTCCAGATCTGTTAAAGCTTCGAGCGGCGGATGGCCTTGCTCCGGTCGCTCTGTGATCCGCCCTCACCCCTTCCATTGTATCGTCGTGCGTCGCCCCGTTTCAGGTACAGCAAGCGTGGACGTGACGCGCCTCACAAGCCGAGCTGTGAGGGGCGCCGCATAGCGTTCGGGTGAGTTTATCCCGCGTCGGACCGGCGCTGCGCTCGGCGACAAAGAACAATGAGGCGACAGATGACGGATGGGACAAAGCGTCCCGCCGCTATCGCCTTGCCGCTACGGCCTTTTGCGCATAGTTTCCCCGCTCCGAACCCCAACGCGCCGCCGCGAGAGGGCGAGGGACACAGAGAGGAGAGGCATCGCAATGATGCTCCAGGCGATGGACACAAGCAGCGTGGCAGCGCGCGACCGGCTTCCCTTCTGGACGGAGCTTGCCGACAAGTTCATCGCGCCGCTCACCATCGAGGTGCCGGACGACAGCCAGTTCGAGGCGCGCATGTATCGCGCCGCGCTGCGCGACTGCGAGATCATCTCCCCCTGCTCCTCGCCGGCGCGCATCTACAATCGCGCAGGGTTGGACGTGGGCGCTCTCAACCTCCAGCTCCAGCATATCGGGACCAGCATCAACCAGACGGGAGGCCGGACCAGCATCCTCAACGAAGGCGACTTCCTGCTGTTCGATCCTTCGCAGGCGCTGGAACTGACGTTCGCCGAGCCGACGCAGACCATCGTGTTGCGGCTGCCCGTCGCCTATGTCGAAGCGCGAATGCCCCGGCTGCGGCAGATGGTCGGCGTGCCGGTGCGCGGGGATACGGGTGCGAGCGCGCTGTTCTCCCGCTTCCTGCGCCAGGCCTGGACGCAGCTCGAAAGCGGAGAGAATGACTGGGGCGACGCGATGAGCGACGTCATCTGGCCGCTGCTCGACCTTGCCTACAGTGCCATCCGCCCGGCAGCGCAGGACGCCAATCGCCGTGACCTGCGGCGGCGCGCGGTGCTCGAACTCATCGAGGCGCATTTGTGCGACACATCGCTGGACACACAGCGGATCGCGGACCGGGTCGGCGTCAGCGCGCGCTATGTGCAGCTCCTGTTCGCGGAGCTGGCGACGACGCCCTCGGCCTATATCCAGCGGCGGCGGCTGGAACGCGCGGCCTCGCGGCTCGACAAGGAAGGCAGCGACGTCACCATCACCGAGATCGCCTTCGATGTCGGGTTCAACGATCTGTCGAGCTTTTGCCGCTCCTTCCGGCGGCGCTTCGGGATGAGCCCGAGCGATTATCGCGCGGCGCGGGGCAAGCCGGCGCTGGGGGAACTGGCACTTTAAGAGCGCTGCCCCCGCCCCTCACTCATGCTTGATCGTGCAGAGCGCGCCGCCGTCCACCGGCCAGGCAGCGCCGGTCACGAAGCTCGCTTCGTCGGACAGCAGGAACGAGACCACATGGCCGACCTCGGCCGGCTGTGCGACGCGGTTCATCACCGAGACCCAGCCCAGCTTGTCGAGCCCCTTCTGCAGGTCGCCATCGAACATCTGGACCATCACCTCGTCGAGCAACGGCGTGCGGATAACGCCCGGCTCGACGCAGTTGACGCGGATGCCGAGCTTGCCGAGGTCCGCCGCCGCGGTG
>JAFKLU010000314.1 GCA_017304105.1 Sphingomonadales bacterium | reverse complement strand
GATGCCGAGCACGCCGAGCACGAACAGGATCGCGCTGACGACCAGGTAGTGCGCCAAGCCGATCACAGCTCCACCCCCTGCCCCACGGGCTGATTGACGTTGCGCACGGCCTCTTCGGGCCGGCGGCGGTTCTGCTTGTCGATATTCTGCGGCCGCGTGCCGCCGCGGGTGCGGTGCGTTAGCACGATCGCGCCGATCATGGCGACCAGGAGGATCAGGCCCGCAGCCTCGAACAGGAAGATATAGCGCGTGTAGAGGAGCTGGCCGATCGCCTCGATATTCGGCGTCGCGTCGGAAACTTCCGCCTGCCGCTGGCCAAGGTTCAGCGTGCCCGCCTGCCAGGCGCCGACGCTGAGCACGAGCTCAACAAGCAGCACCAGCGCAATCGCGCCGCCGAGCGGGAAATAGCTGACAAATCCCGCACGAAGCTGCGCGAAATCGATGTCAAGCATCATCACCACGAACAGGAACAGCACTGCGACCGCGCCCACGTAAACGATGACGAGCAGCATCGCGACGAACTCCGCCGAGAGCAGCACCATGAGGCCCGCCGCATTGAAGAAGGCGAGGATCAGCCAGAGCACGCTGTGCACCGGATTGCGCGCGAGAATGACCATGGCGGCCGAAGCCACCACGATCGTCGCGAACAGATAAAAGGCGAAGACTTGAATCACCGGACTGTCGTCCCCCTGGTCCTGCGGGTGCCGCTTAACGATAGGGCGCATCGGCGGCAAGGTTCGCCGCGATTGCCCGCTCCCATTTGTCACCATTGGCCAGAAGCTTGGCCTTGTCGTAAACGAGTTCCTCGCGCGTTTCCGTCGCGAACTCGAAATTCGGGCCTTCCACGATCGCATCGACCGGGCAGGCCTCCTGGCAGAAGCCGCAATAAATGCACTTCACCATGTCTATATCATAGCGCGTCGTCCGGCGACTGCCATCGTCGCGCGGCTGCGCCTCGATGGTGATGGCCTGTGCCGGGCAGATCGCCTCGCACAGCTTGCACGCGATGCAGCGCTCTTCGCCGTTGGGATAGCGGCGCAGCGCATGCTCGCCCCGGAAACGCGGAGAGATCGGGTTCTTCTCGTAGGGATAGTTGATCGTCGCCTTGGGCTTGAAGAAATACTTCAAGGTGAGCGCATGCGCCTTCACAAACTCCCAGAGCGTGTAGGACTTGATGATGTGGGAGAGGCTCATCCGGCAGCTCCATAACGGGTCAGCATCAGGAAGCCCGACACCAGGAACACGAAGAACAGCGACAGCGGCAGGAAGATCTTCCAGCCCAGGCGCATCAGCTGGTCATAGCGATAGCGCGGAACGGTCGCCTTCACCCAGCTGAACACGAAGAAAAAGAACAGGATCTTGGCGAACAGCCAGATGATGCCCGGCACATAGTAGAGCGGCGCCCAGTCGACCGGGGGCAGATAGCCGCCCCAGAACAGAATGGCATTGAGCGCGCACATCAGGATGACGTTGGCATATTCGCCAAGCCAGAACAGCGCGAAGGCCATGGACGAATATTCCGTCTGGTAGCCTGCGACGAGTTCCGACTCCGCCTCGGTGAGGTCGAAGGGGGCGCGCGCCGTCTCGGCCATGGCCGAGATGAGGAACACCACCGCCATCGGGAAGAGCAGCGGGTTGAAGCCGTTGCCGTTCAGGAAGCCATAATAGCCCTTCTGCGTCTCGACGATGGTCGAAAGGTTGAAGCTGCCGGCCCAGAGCACCACGCTGATCAGCACGAAGCCGATCGAGACCTCATAGGAGATCATCTGCGCGCTGGCGCGCATAGCCGAATAGAAGGGATATTTCGAGTTGGACGCCCAGCCCGAGATCACGACGCCATAGACGCCGAGCGAGCTGATCGCGAGAATGTAGAGCAGGCCCACATTGATGTCGGCCAGCACGAGCCCGGCATCGAACGGGATGACCGCCCAGGCCATCAGTGCCACCGTGAAGGTGATGATCGGCGCCAGCAGAAACAGGCCCTTATTGGCCGCGCTCGGAATGATCGTCTCCTGCAGGAAGACCTTGAGGCCATCCGCAAACGACTGGAGCAGACCCAGCGGACCGACCACGTTCGGGCCGCGGCGCAGCGCCATGGCGGCCCAGATCTTGCGGTCGGCATAGATGATCATCGCGACCGCGAGCATCAGGGGCAGCGCGATCAGCAGGATGTAGATCAGGTTCGCGACGAACCAGCCAAAGCCGGTGCCGAGCACCGATTGAATGGCGGAGGTCATTCCGCGGCCTCCTGAAATTCGGCGCCATGGAGCAGTTCCGCCGAGCAGCGCTGCATCGTCGGGCTCGCCCGGCAAATGGCGTTGGTGAGGTAGAAGTCCTTGATCGGCGACGGAATCGCACCAGCGCTCGGCTTGGCGGGCAGCCTAGGCGTCTGCCATCCGAAGTCGACCAGCCCCTCCTCCGCCAACGCCGGCACGGCGGCATACATGGCAGCGCGCAGCTGTTCGAAGCTGTCGAACGGCAGCGTCTTGCCGAGCACATCCGAAAGCGCGCGCAGGATCGTCCAGTCCTCGCGGGCGTCGCCGGGCGCGAACACAGCCTTGTCGCCGCGCTGAACCCGGCCTTCCGTATTCACATAGGTGCCGGCCTTCTCGGTGTAGGCGGCGCCCGGCAGGATCACGTCCGCCGCATGCGCGCCCTTGTCGCCATGATGGCCGACATAGACCTTGAAGCTCTCGCCGAAGAGATCGAACGGCACGTCGTCCGCGCCCATCAGGAACAGCAGCCTGGGCTTGGCCTGCGCGATCACCTTGACGCCGCCGTCGGTCGCATAGCCGAGCATCAGCCCGCCCATGCGCGCCGCCGCCATGTGGACGACGTTGAAGCCGTTCCAGCCATCGCGGATCAGCCCAAGCGTATCGACCGCCGCGAGCGCCGCGCCATGCGCGCCCTCAATGCCGAGTGCGCCGCCGCCCATGATCAGCGCCGGGCGCTGCGCGCTCTTGAATGCGTCCACCAGCGCGGCCGGCAGCTTCGCCAGCAGCGAGATGTCGTTGCCGAGCCACTCGATCTTGTAGGTCTGGTCGATCTCCGGCCCGATGGCCCAGACCTTCGCGCCCTTCTTGATCGCCTTGCGGATCCGCGTGTTGATCAGCGGCGCTTCCCAGCGCAGGTTCGTGCCGACCAGCAGGATGGCGTCCGCCGTCTCGATGCCCGCGAAGGTCGAGTTGAAGTTCACCGCCGAGAGGCTGGACGTGTCATAGAACAGGCCGCCCTGGCGCCCTTCCAGCATGTTACCGCCGAGCGCATGGACCAGTTCGCGCGCCGCGAACATCGTCTCGCAATCGAGCTGGTCGCCCGCAATCGCGGCGACCGAGCTGCCAGCCCCCTTGGCGACCTTGGCGATCTCCGCAAAGGCCTCATCCCAGGTCGCGGCGACCAGCTTGCCGTCCTTGCGCAGATAGGGCTTGTCGAGCCGCTTGCGCACGAGGCCATCGACCGCGTGGCGCGTCTTGTCGCTCGCCCATTCCTCATTCACGTCGTCATTGATGCGCGGGACCACGCGCAGCACCTGACGGCCACGGCTGTCGATGCGGATATTGGTGCCGACCGCGTCCATCACGTCGATGCCGAGCGTCTTCTTCAGCTCCCAGGGCCGCGCCTCGAACGCATAAGGCTTCGAGGTCAGCGCGCCGACCGGGCAGAGATCGACCACATTGCCGGACAGCTCGCTCTTGGCGGCATGCTCCAGATAGGTGGTGATCTGCATGTTCTCGCCGCGATAGATCGCACCGATCTCCGGCACGCCGGCGACTTCCTCAGCAAAGCGCACGCAGCGGGTGCACTGGATGCAGCGGGTCATGATCGTCTTGACGATCGGGCCCATATATTTCTCGGTGACGGCGCGCTTGTTCTCATGGAAACGGCTCGCGCCGCGTCCATAAGCCACCGACTGGTCCTGCAGATCGCACTCGCCGCCCTGATCGCAGATCGGGCAATCGAGCGGATGGTTGATGAGCAGGAACTCCATCACGCCCTCGCGGGCCTTCTTCACCATCTCGCTGTTGGTGAAGATTTCCTGATTGTCGGCGGCGGGCAACGCGCACGAAGCCTGCGGCTTGGGCGGCCCGGGCTTCACCTCGACGAGGCACATGCGGCAATTGCCGGCGATCGACAGGCGCTCATGATAGCAGAAGCGCGGAATTTCCTTGCCGGCCAGCTCACACGCCTGGAGCACGG
>JAFKLU010000313.1 GCA_017304105.1 Sphingomonadales bacterium | reverse complement strand
CTTGTCGGTCGCGACATAGTCGAGGCCGTCGGCGCGATAGACGGCAGGCGTTGCCCTCGCCGGATCGAGCTGCATCACCTTTCTGCCGATGAAGAGTGCATAGTAGCGATAGGCCACGAGAAACGAGCCCGCCGCCGCCACGACGATCCACAGGGCGTTGATCGGCTCCCCGCGCGAGACGGCGACGAAACTGAGGGCGGACAGCGCGAGGATAGCCAGAACGATCCACGGCAGGTGCTTCAATCCACTGTCTCTCATGTCGCCTCTTCGATTTTTCGCGAGGCCTCCTAGCAGCTTAGCTAAGCGTGTGCGATCCCCCGCGCCGCCTGCTCAGCTTCGCAAGGGGCAGGCGCACCCCGCCCCCGCAGGATCATTGGCGCAGGGCATCTCCATAGGGTGCCATCGCCCTCCAGATCAGAAACACCGACAGCGGCCCGAACAGCAACTTCACGGCAACAAGCACGTAGCGCAGGTCCCCTTCCGAGCCGGCAACGAAGTCGGTCAAGAAGCCGATCAGCGTCGGCCCCACCGTTCCGCCGACCGCCGTGATGCTGGCGGCATACATCACGTTGACCTGAGCCCGCATTTCATTGGGTGTCGTCACCTGCAGCGCCGCGCTGAAGGCAGGCGCGCTCATCACGCCGAAGGTGTTGGCGATCGCCGCGCAGCCGAGCGCCAGCCACGGGTTCGGCATGAGCGGCATGGCGATGAGGAGCGGCTGGGCCAGCGTCTGCGCAATGACCATCACCCGCACATTGGCGTCATCCTTCCGCCTGCCGAGCCATTCGGTAAATTTGGTCCCCGCGATGAGGCCCGCAATGGAGGAGAAGAGCGAGACGGCCCCCAACATGGGCCCGACCGTTTGCGGCCCCCAGCCATAGGTTCGCTCATAGAAAGCCGGCATCCAGGCTGAAAAGCCGCTGGTCATTATCGCCATCACCAGCATCCCGGAGAGCAGCGGAATGTGGAGCGACTTCACGGACTTCACGAAGCCGATGACCTCGCGAAGAGGGTAACCTTCCGGCCGCGTCCCTCCCTTGCGGCGCGGCTCCGGCACGGTGAGGAACATCAGCGCGGCGGCAAGCATGCCGGGGATGCCGACGATCATGAAGACGAGCTGCCAGTTATGAATGACGCCGATGCCGGCCACGTGTGTCGGCGGGATATCGACAAGCATGCCATAGAGCACGCCGCCGATCAGCAGCGAGAGGGCCGCGCCCCCGGCCACGCCGGCGGACTGTATCGCGAATGCGCGCGGCATCTTCTCGCGCGGAACGGCGTCGGCGATCATGGAGAGCGAGCCGGATGTGTTCACGGATTCCGCGCCCCCGGTGACGAACCGGCAGACGAACAGCGTCCAGTAATTCTGGGCGACGCCGCAGATCGCGGTCGCCAGGCTCCATATCCCAAGGCAACCGGCGATGAGGTTCCGCCGATTGCCCCGGTCTATGAGGCGCGACATGGGAAAGCCGACGACGACATAGGGCAAGGTGAAGGCGAGCCCCAGCAGCAGGCTCACCTCGGTATCCGACAAGGCAAAATCGCGCTTCATCGGCTGGACGAACAGGGCCATCACGCCACGGTCCACGAAGGAAAGCATCGACACGATGCCCAGCAGAATCACCGCATACCAGCCGCGAGGGCTCGTTTCGTCAGAGACTGTCATCTGCGTCGATTGAGGCGAGCTCACCTCATTGAGACTTTTGGCGGCCATCTTTCATCCCCTCCGGCCAGACCGGTCGGGGCTTGCCAGCGCCGACCGCCGTGGCGCGCGCTTATCAGCCTTGATCGATTGCGCCCCGTGGCACCGGCACGCCGGCTATGCCCAGACGGATGCGATTGAGCGTGCTCAGCCCGGTAAAATAGAGGGTGCGCCAGTCGTCATCGCCCCAGGCCATGTTGATCGGGATGACGTCGCTCAAAATGGTGCCGAGGCGCTGTCCGTCCTTGTCGAGCACCCAGATGCCGCCGGGGCCGGTGCAATAGAGATTGCCCTCGATGTCGACCTTCATGCCATCGGGATGACCGGGCCGCCTGTCGGTTTTCATGTCGCAGAACAGCCGCTCGCTGCCCAGGTCCAGCATGCCGTTCGCCTCGACATCATAGGCCCAGATGAGCTTGCGGTGGACGTTGCTGTCATTGACGTACAGCGTCTTCTCGTCGGGCGAGAAGCAAAGCCCGTTCGGGTTGATGAGCCGATCGAGCACCCGATTGATCGACTTGCGATCGGGCGAGACCCGATAGACGCCCGCCACATCCTGCTCGGGCGGATGCTCTGGCGGCGTGAAGGGAATTTTGGGCGGCGGATCGGTGAAATAAACGGCGCCGTCGGATTTCACCACCACGTCATTGGGCCGGTTGAGCTTGTAGCCCTTGTAGGCGTCGGCAAGGACGGTCACTTCGCCGGTTTCGAGATCCTCGGCATCGACGCAGCGGCTGAAATGGTGGCAGACGATCAGCCGCCCCTCGCCGTCGCGCGTCTGGCCATTGCCGTTGGCGGTGCCGTCCTTGTCGAGCGTGATGCCCTCGCCCGGCGTATAGCGGTAGCGCTTGCTGGCATGGATGTCGCTGAACAGGAGATGCCCCTTCTCCCTGATCCAGACCGGCCCCTCGGCAGGCCCCGTCATCCCCCCATAGCCAGAACCGAGCTGCTCCGCCTCCCGGTCCGCCGGAGCGATGCGCAGCATCCCCTCGTGGAGAATTTCGACGGCCATTACCAGAGCGCCTTGGTGGCGAGGGCGGCGCCTTCCGCCAGCGCACGCAGCTTGGCCCACTGCACTTCCTCATGGACGCGCTGCATGCTCCAGCCCTGCGAGAAGCCGCAATCGGTGCCGGCAATGACGCGATCGCGGCCGACCGCGCTGGCATAGTTCTGGATGCGCCAGGAGACGAGCTCGGGATGCTCGACGACATTGGTCTGATGGCTGACGATGCCGGGGATCAGCACCTTGTCCTCGGGCAGCTTCACATCCTTCCAGACCATCCATTCGTGCTCGTGCCGTGGATTGGCGCCTTCGATTGAATAGAATTTCGCGTTGATCTTGAGGATGAGATCGACGACCTCGCGCAGCGGAACGTCCGTCGTATGCGGCGTATTCATGCTGCCCCAGCACATATGATAGCGGACACGCTCGGGCGGAATCCCCCGCAACGCGTGATTATAGGCCTCCACCTGCATCTCGGACGCGCGGCGCAGTTCCTCCGGCGTCGGATTGGGATTGCCCGGCAAGACCTGGTTGCGCGACGGCAGGCCGAGATCGAGCTGGACCATATAGCCCGCGTCGACGATCGCGTTATACTCCTCGTGCATCGCATCCGCGAGCGCGTAGAGATATTCCTCGGTGGTCTTGTAGACATCGCCGGAGAAGGCGTCGTCCCGCGAGGGGGTCGCCGAGGGGACGAAGGCGTCCGCGAAATCATGGCCGGCAAGGGCCGCGCCAAAATTGTCGAGATCGCGCGCGAGTTCGGCCTGTCCCTCATAAGTGATGGGCCGCACGACCACACTGGCCCCCGCATGCACCTCGGTCGCGGCCTTCGCCTTTTCGCGCGAGATTTCCGGCGGCAGCCACATTGTCCGGTACATCGCGTTATATTGCTTCATGAAGCCGGGAAATTCCTCGGCGAGCTTGGGATAATGAAAGCCCTTGGAATCGGACGGCAGTGTCTCCAGTCCGCCGAGGCGCTTCAGAATATAGCTGTGGAAATCCGACTTGGAGAACTCCCCATCGCTCGGAATGTCGACGCCGACTTCCGCCTGTTTCGCCACGACATCCTTGACGCTGCGGGCGACCAGATCATCAAAGACCTTCTGGTCCACCGGCTGTCCGGCGACTTGATCGATCACCAGTTCAAGCAGATCCGCCGGCCGAATGAGACTCCCGACATGGGTCGTGAGGATCCGCTCGCCTAGTTCCTTCATTATCGCCTCTCCATTTCAATAGCCGCCGGCCCGCGCTTTTCCGAGGATCAACGCCCCTGAAACAAGGCCCTGATTCTCAGCCATTTTGGTACCGGTACCGCACGTATATTCGTTTGTTCGGTGGAACTTTCATATCAAAATTCGATCACGGTATCTTAAATATTATGCTATTAACTTTAACCCTGAATATACGAAGAAATCAGGTTCGTAAACTGACCGATCACAGGTCCGCGATCCGCAAGCCCCCAGTCCGACGAAGAGCGGATCAGGAATTGGCGA
>JAFKLU010000312.1 GCA_017304105.1 Sphingomonadales bacterium | reverse complement strand
GCCTATAATGCCGACATCACCTATGCGACCAACAACGAGCTGGGCTTCGACTATCTGCGCGACAACATGAAGTATGAGCGCAACCAGATGGTGCAGCGCCCCTTCAACTACGCGATCGTGGACGAGGTGGACTCGATCCTGATCGACGAGGCGCGCACGCCGCTCATCATCTCCGGCCCGACCGACGACAAGTCCGAGATGTACATCGCCGTCGATGCCATCGTGAAGCAGCTGACGCCCGACGACTATGAGAAGGACGAGAAGCAGCGCTCCATCGTGCTGACCGAGGACGGCACCGAGAAGGTGGAGCGGATGCTGGAGAATGCCGGCCTGCTGCAGGGCGCCAATCTCTACGACTTCGAGAACACGCAGGTCGTCCATCACGTCAACCAGGCGCTGCGCGCGATCAACATGTTCCGCCGCGACATCGACTATATCGTCAAGGACGGCAAGGTCGTCATCATCGACGAGTTCACCGGCCGCATGATGGACGGCCGCCGCTGGTCGGACGGCCTGCACCAGGCCGTGGAGGCCAAGGAAGGCGTCAACATCGAGCCGGAGAACCAGACGCTCGCCTCGATCACCTTCCAGAATTATTTCCGCATGTACCCGAAGATCTCGGGCATGACCGGCACCGCATCGACCGAGGCGGCCGAGTTCTACGACATCTACAAGATGAACGTGGTGACGATCCCGACGAACCTGCCCGTGCAGCGGCAGGACGAGGAGGACCTGTTCTACAAGAGCACCGAGGACAAGTTCAAAGGCATTGCGAGGACCATCGGCGAGCACGCCGCCAAGGGCCAGCCGGTGCTGGTCGGCACGGTCTCGATCGAGAAGTCCGAGCTGCTCTCCGAGTTCCTGAAGCAGGAGGGCGTGAAGCACAGCGTGCTCAATGCCCGCTTCCACGAGAGCGAGGCGCATATCGTGGCGCAGGCCGGGCGCTTGGGCGCGGTGACCATCGCGACCAACATGGCCGGCCGCGGCACGGACATTCAGCTCGGCGGCAATCTCGAATTCCGCGTGGAGGACGAGCTCAAGGATGTGCCCGAGGGCCCCGAGCGCGACGCCGCCATCGAGCGCATCCGCGAGGAGATCAAGGCCGAGCGGCAGAAGGTGCTGGAGGCGGGCGGCCTGTTCGTGCTCGGCACGGAGCGGCACGAGAGCCGGCGCATCGACAATCAGCTGCGCGGCCGCTCGGGCCGTCAGGGCGATCCGGGCCTCAGCCGCTTCTACCTCAGTCTTGATGACGATCTGCTGCGCATCTTCGGGCCGGACACGCTCTTTGCCCGCATGATGCGCTCCAGCCTGGAAGATGGCGAGGCGCTGCCCCCGTCCAAGTGGATGAGCAAGGCCATCGAGACCGCGCAGAAGAAGGTGGAGCAGCGCAACTACGACATCCGCAAGCAGGTCGTCGAATATGACGACGTGATGAACGATCAGCGCAAGGTCATCTACGAGCAGCGCAGCGACATCATGGACAGCGAGACGGTCAACGAAGTCGTGACCGACATGCGCCATGAGACGATCAACGCCATCGTCGGCACAGCCTGCCCCGCAGGTACCTATCCCGAGCAATGGGACATTCCCGGCCTCAAGGCGGAGCTGGAGCGCGTGCTGGCGCTGACGCCGGACATCGACGCCTGGCTGAAGGAAGATGCGGTCGATCCCGAGATCTTCGTCGAGCGGCTCATCGAGATGTCCGACGCGGCGCTGGCCGAGAAGGCAGCGGAGCTGAAGCCGGAGACCTGGACGCAGATCGAGAAGAGCATTCTCCTCCAGAATCTCGATCATCACTGGAAGGAGCACCTCTCCACGCTCGATGCGCTGCGTCAGGTGGTGCATCTGCGCGCCTATGCCCAGAAGACGCCGATCAACGAGTATAAGCAGGAAGCCTTCGCGCTGTTCCAGCGCATGCTGGACAGCATCCGGGAGGACGTGACCAACACGATCAGCCATGTGCAGTTCCAGATGCAGGACCCGGTGCCGCCGCCGCTACCCGATCTGCCGAGCTTCCTCACCAGCCACATCGACCCGTTCACCGGCGAGGATGACAGCGCCGATCGCGATGCCGCTTCCGGCGGATTCATCACGACGAGCATCCCCCGCCTGGCGACGACCCCGCCGACCTCCGCGCAGGGCAATCCCTATGCGGACCAGGAGATCAGCCGTAACGCGCCGTGCCCCTGCGGATCGGGCGAGAAATACAAGCATTGCCACGGCGCGCTGGCCTGAGGGGAAATGCGCGGGGACGGTAAATAGAGGATTTACCACCGAAATCGCCACTGGCCCGCCGCTGCAAAACCGCTTATCGTGGTGCAGTTGGCGGTCCAGGGGAACCAATGACGAGTAGATCAGTCAAGGGTCACGAAGCGGAAACCGAGACGGTCGTCATGACCTCTTTTGGCTGTGACCGGGACCTTGCGGGCGTGATGGTGAAGCTCGCCCGCTTCAAGGATTATCCGGCGCGCGCCGCCATCGTCCGCCAGGGCGCCGCGAACGATCATGTCCACCTGCTCACGCGCGGCAAGGCCCGCAAGGTGGCGACATCCGTGGACGGGCGCACGGTCGTCATCGAGGATTATGAGGTGGGCGACCTGTTCGGCGAAGCCGGGCTGCTCAGCGATGGGGCCGCCGAAGAGGATATCTGCGCGGTGAGCGCCGCGCGCACCGGGGCCTTCGAGAATCACATCTTCGTGGGGCTCATGTCCTCCCATGCGGCAGTGGCGCTGGCCGTCTCGCGGCGGCTCGTCGCCCGGCTGGGGCAGGCGACGCGGCGCCTGGCCGAGAGCACCACGCTGACGGCGAGCGGGCGCATCCATGCCGAGCTGCTGCGCCGCGCCCGCGCCGAACAGGCCGCCAGCGGGGAGATGGCCATTCGCCCCGCACCCGTGCTCGCCCAGTTCGCGCTCGACGTGCACAGCACGCGCGAGACCGTCTCCCGCGCGATCAACGCGCTGGCGAAGCGCGGGATCATCAAGCGCACCGATGACGCGCTGATCGTGGTGGCACCCCATCGGCTGGAAGAGCTGATCTACTGACCCCGGTTGGGGCGAGGCGAGGCCGCGAGAGGCCCCTTCGCGCTCTTGTTCCACCCGAAGCAACAAAAGCAAATTGACTATGTCCGTAGGCGCTTCCATGCCTATGACGGAAGTCTGAAGGCACGCGCAGCGCGCCCGGATTCGGAGAGGAGGGGCCTGCGCCCGCATAAGCCATGACCAGTGACGTCACGCTCTATCATTGGGAACCCAACGCCAATTCGGGCAAGCCCATGCTCACGCTCGTCGAAAAAGGCGTGCGCTTCAACAGCCACTATATCGACCTGCTGGCCTTCGATCAGCACAAGCCGGATTATCTGGCGATCAACCCCATGGGCACCATCCCCGCGATGATGCACGGCAACCGCCTGCTCAACGAATCCACCGCGATGATGGAATATGTGGAGGAGGCCTTTCCGGGCCCGTCCATGATGCCTGATGATCCGGTGGACCGCTGGCGCGTGCGCTGGTGGATGAAGTTCCTCGACCAGTGGCTGTGCCCGTCGTTCAGCATGATCGGCTGGAGCGTGTTCATCGGTCCGCAGGTGCGTGCGCGCGATCCCGAGGAGCTAAAGGCCGCGATCGACCGCATCCCGCTGCCTGAGCGACGCATTGCATGGCGCAAGGCCATTTACGGGCTGTTCTCCGAGGAGGAGCTGGCCGAATCCCGGCGCCGCGTCGATTTCGGCATCGGGAAGCTGGAGGAGGCGCTTGGCCGCCGCGAATATCTGGGCTCCGAGCAATATTCGCTGGCTGACATCAACCTGTTCAACTCGGCCTATGGCCTGCCCTCCATGCAGCCCGAGGACGTGAACGAGGAAAAGACGCCCAATCTGATGCGCTGGATCAAGAGCGTGGCGCGCCGCCCCGCCGTGCGCGAGACCTGGGCCTATAGCCGCGTGCCGCGCTTTGCCGAGCGCATCCTGCCGCTCATCGAGGAGGCCGCCTGATGCCGATGACCCTTTACCATGGCGAGCCTGCTGGCCCGTCGCTCACTGTGCTGGCCGCGCTGTTCGAGAGCGGGCTGGAAGCCGATCTCGTGCCCATCGATCTCGCCCTGGCAGAGCGCCACGGCGGCAAGGTGCCGCTCAGCTTCGAGGCGAATTACGGCGTGGAGGGCGAGGGGCCGGTGCTGCTCGTGGATGGCGAGCCGACGGTGGACAGCGTGTTCATCGGCTGCC
>JAFKLU010000311.1 GCA_017304105.1 Sphingomonadales bacterium | reverse complement strand
CGACCTGAAAGTCCGCGTCGAAGCCGAAGGTCTTGGCATCGCGCCCCTGCAGGCGGCGACCGAACTTCTCCGTGAGCCCCGCCTCGGACAGATAGGTGATGTGTGCGGCCATGCGCGCCACGGCGAGCCGCGCGACGCCGAGATGATCGAGCAGCATCGCCTGCGCGCGGACCATGTCGCCGATGGTGATGACCGGGAAGCGCATCGCATAAGGTGCGCCGGTCGCCGGATCGATGCTGCCGGGCCCCGAGGAGCCGAGGCAGGAGCCGAGCACATTCGTGCAGATGATGAAATGGCGGTCCGGGTCGATCGGCTTGCCGGGCCCGACGGCGCGCGTCCACCAGCCGGGCTTGCCCGTCACCGGATGCTCGGAGGCGACGAACTGGTCGCCGGTGAGCGCGTGGCAGATGAGGATGGCGTTGGAGCCATCCGCATTGAGGCTGCCATAGGTTTCATACGCGATGTCGACAGGCGCGAGCATCGCGCCGCTGTCCAGCTTCAGGGGGCCGGGCAGCCGCACCGTCCGACGCAGGCCGAAGCGCTGGTCGGTCGAGGAAACGGCGATCTCGCTATGCGCGGACATGGGATCATGCGCTTGAGCCGATGCGCGGAGCTTGTCAATCTGTGGGCGATTTTGTGGGATTGGTGCGCGGCTGTGGGCAGGCTCATGGGCGGCGGGGCGAGTGGGGTCGCTGACGTCAGTGGATCGGCCCGGAATTCGGTGCGGCATCGTTTCAGCGTCACCCCGGACCTGATCGGGGGAAGCCGGATCATGTTCGCTCCCTCGGCCCCTTTGCCATTCGGCGCGCACCGGGCTAAAGCGCCACGCCATGACACAGGATATCCTCGCCGCCGACGCGCCCGCTCCCAAGGACTGGATCATGGCGATCGCGCCCTATATACCGGGCAAGTCGAAGACCGACGACGGGCGACACGTGTCGAAGCTCTCGTCCAACGAGAATCCGTTCGGCACTTCCGAGACGGCGCGGGAGGCGTTCCGCGCCGCCGCCGATGTGCTGGAGCGCTATCCGGACAGCGCGGCGGTGGAACTGCGCGAGGCGCTGGCGGCGCATCACGGGCTCGATCCCGAGCGGATCATCTGCGGCACCGGATCGGACGAAGTGCTGCACATGGCGGCCGGCGCCTTTGCCGGGCCGGGCGACGAGATCATCTATTCGCGCTTCGGCTTCTCGGTCTATCCGATCGCGACACGGCGCGTCGGCGCGACACCGGTGGTGGCGCCGGACAAGGACTATGCGACGGACATCGATGCGATCCTCGCCTGCGTGACCGAGCGGACGCGGCTGGTGTACATCGCCAACCCGAACAACCCGACCGGCACCTTTGCGTCCAGGGCCGAGATCGCGCGGTTGCATGCCGGCCTGCCGCGCCATGTGCTGCTCGTGATCGACCAGGCCTATGCGGAATATCTGGACCCGCAGGATGATGATGGCGGGATGGAGCTGGCGCGCACGGCGCCCAATGTGCTCGTCACGCGCACCTTCTCCAAGATTTTCGGCCTCGCCTCCGCGCGAGTCGGCTGGGGCTATGCGAGCGCGGCGGTGATCGATGCGATGAACCGCATCCGCCAGCCCTTCTCGTTCAGCATCAGCGCCTCGCGCGCGGCAGTCGCGGCGGTGGCGGACACGGCGTTCGTCGAGCGCTGCCGGTTGCACAACAAGGAATGGCTCGCCCGTTTCGAGGGGGAGATCGCCGCGCTCTCCAACAAGGGGCTGCGCGCCGTGCCGTCCAAGGCGAACTTCTCGCTCGTCTTGTTCGAGGGCGAGACGAGCGCCGAGACCGCCTACAAGGCGCTGATGGACCATGGCTATATCGTGCGCTGGCTGCCGGGGCAGGAGCTGCCGCATGGCCTGCGCATCACCATCGGCACGCAAGAGGAAATGCAGGGCCTCATCGCCGCCCTTCGTGAGATCGTGGGCGCCTGATGCTGCCATTCGCGCGCGTCGCCGTCATCGGTCTGGGGCTCATCGGCTCGTCGCTGGCGCACGCCGTGCGCGCCTATATGCCGACCGTGCGGGTGACCGGCCATGACGCCAGCCCCGACGTGCGCGAGATCGCCCGGTGCATCGGCCTGTGCGACGACGTGACCGACACGGCGGGCGCCGCGGTGATCGATGCGGACCTCGTCGTGCTCTGCGTGCCGCCCGGCGCAATGAAGGCCGCGGCGCAGGCCATTGCAGACGACCTACCGGCCACGGCCATCCTCTCCGAGGTCGCCTCCTGCCAGGCGAGCGTGATCGCCGCGATTCGCGAGGTGCTGCCCGATGTGACGCTGGTCCCCGCCCATCC
Source organism: Sphingomonadales bacterium (assembly GCA_017304105.1). Lineage (GTDB taxonomy): Bacteria > Pseudomonadota > Alphaproteobacteria > Sphingomonadales > Sphingomonadaceae > Sphingobium. The sequence goes on along the minus strand of JAFKLU010000311.1, from coordinate 1,912 downwards.
GGTGGCGGGCACCGAGAATAGCGGGCCGGAAGCGGGCTTCGCCACGCTGTTCCACAATCGCTGGTGCATCCTGACGCCGCCCGCAGGCACCGATCCGCTCGCCGTGGCGCGGGTCGAGGACTTCTGGAAGCGGTTTGGGGCGAACATCGAGGTCATGGACCCGGCGCACCACGATCTCGTGCTCGCCGTCACCAGCCATCTGCCGCACATCATCGCCTATACCATCGTGGGCACGGCCAGCGATCTGGAAGATGTGACGCGCAGCGAGGTCATCAAGTTCTCGGCCGGCGGCTTCCGCGACTTCACCCGCATCGCCGCCTCGGACCCGACCATGTGGCGCGACGTGTTCCTCGCCAACAAGGACGCGGTGCTGGAAATGCTCCAGCGCTTCACCGAGGATCTGACCCAGCTCCAGCGCGCGATCCGGTGGGGCGATGGCGAGAAGCTGTTCGATCATTTCTCCAAGACGCGCGCCATTCGCCGCTCGATCATCGAACAGGGGCAGGACGATGCCGCCCCGGACTTCGGCCGCCAGCACAATTGACTGTCATTAACCCGATCTAAGTCCGCCGGCCGTAACGGAACGCTGGCTTTTCTGATGAACGACTCTCGCAGGCACTCCGGCGCCTGTGAAACGTTCATGGAGGGGGAGCCTCGATTTCAACAGGGCTTGTAGGACGGATATGACAATCAGGACTGGTTATTTCATTGCGGCGAGCGTGATCGCGCTGCTGACGGTTTCTCCCGCGGTCGCTCAGCAGGAAGCGTCCGGGCTCCAGTTCGGCGTGACGGCCGGCTCGCTCGGCGTGGGGCCGGAAGCCGGTTTCCGCGTCAGCCCTCTGTTCGGCGTGCGCGGCAGCGCGTCCTTCCTCAATGTGAGCCACGATTTCGGAATCGACGACATCGATTATAACGGCAAGGTGAAGCTCGAATCCTACGGGGCGATGCTGGACCTCTATCCGTTCAAGGGCGGCCTGCGCCTCTCGGGCGGCTTCCGCATCGACAAGAACCGCGTGAACCTGACGGCGACGCCGACCACCAGCGTTACGGTGGGCGACACGACCTTCACGCCGGCGCAGATCGGCACGCTCTCCGGCCATGTCGACGCGGACGACTTCGTGCCGGTCCTCACGGTTGGCTATGCGGGCGGGCTGACCAAGGGCCTGAAGTTCGGCGTGGATGCCGGCGTGATGTTCCAGGGCAAGCCGGTGGCGCAGAATCTGCGCGCGACGGGCAGCTTTGCGACCAACCCGAGCTTCATCACCGAGCTTGAGAAGGAGCGGCAGAAGGTCAACCGGGACATGGAGGATTACCAATATTATCCGGTGATCCAGCTCTCGCTGTTCTACGCGTTCTGAGCATGAGCGTGCCCCTCCTCCACCGCGGGGGAGGGGCGTTGCTCAGCGCCGCTTGACCGGCCCCTTGCGCGCCGTGTGGCGGATATTGGCCGGGCGACCGGGGCGCTTGAGCGGCCGCGCGCCGGGACGGCGCCGATCGCCCCCGCGGGCCGGCAGATGGCTTGCCCCTTGCGGCAGCTCGAAGCGCAGCGCGCCGCTCACCGGATCGGATTCGACCAGCCGCAGGTCGATCATGTCGCCCAGCGCATAGCGCTCGCCGGAATGCTCGCCGACCAGCGCCTGATGCACCTCGTCGTGGAAGAAGCGCTCGGCGCCGAGTGTCGAGACGGGAACGAGCCCGTCGCCGCCCAGCTCCACCACCGTGGCGAAGAAGCCGAAATGCTGCACGCCGGTGATCCGGCAGGCGAGGATTTCCCCCACATGCTGCGAGAGGAAGGCCGCGACATAGCGGTCGATCGTCTCGCGCTCGGCCTCCATGGCGCGCCGCTCATATTGGCTGATCCGCTCGCCGATCGGCGCAAGATCGGCCACATCCTCGGCGGAAAGGCGCGTAG
>JAFKLU010000310.1 GCA_017304105.1 Sphingomonadales bacterium | reverse complement strand
GGGGTATGTGGGTGGGGGGTTATTTGGGGGGTCTGGGGGGAAAGAAGGGGGGCGGGAGAAAGGGGGGTGGCGTGACGCTGTGACGTTTCATCGTCACATGTGACGCTTTGTGACGCTTTGTGACGCATCCGTTCGCGATAACGCTCGGTGCGCAGGGCGCCCTTCGACCGAACCTTCTCGGGCTGCGCGGCAACAAGGCCGACCTCCATCTCTTCGACAGCAGCAATGATCGCCTCGTGCGGCATGCCGGCGGCGAGCATGTGCTTCAGGGCGGTCGCGATGACGGTCACGAGAAGAAGTCCTCCGCTTCCTCGAGCGGATCAGGCTCGTCGACCACCCAGGCGAGCCCATCGCTGTTCGCGAAGAACAGGCCGGGCAGCTCGCTGCCATTGGGCCGCCCGCCCTCGATCCAGCCGAGTTCGCGCTGCACGAGGCGGCGCGCGATGCCCCATTGGCCCGCACCGCGCAGTTCGACACCGAAGCCCGACGTCAGCCGATCGCCGCAGCCCTCGGCCGAGCGGAGCAGCATGTTCGTTTCAGCAGGGGTGAGGCGCAGGCTCACGGCTTGATCCTCCGATTGGCCGCCGCGAGCAGCAGGTCGCCGTGACAGGGATCACCCTCGGCGCACCAGCAGGCGAGATGCTTCCAGCGCAGCTCATCCAAGGCGGCGGCGAGCATGTCCGGCCGGCGCTGGAGCTCGACGGCATAGAGCTCGACCGCCTTCTGAGCAGCCTCGCGCTTGGTGGCGAAGTACCAGCCGTCGACAAAGGCAGGCGCGTCCTTCGCGATGCAGCGCCATGGCCCCACCATGATCGGCTGGCCCGCATCATCGCGATCGCCGCTGTCCACCATGCCGACGCGCTCGACGAGGTAGGGATTGCCCCACTTCGTGCTGCGGTCGATCTTCACCGTCTCCGGCGGCATGCGCCAGCCGCGCGTGCGGCGCAGTTGAATGCGGCGGGGCGTCATGCGCTCACCCCCAGCCGATCGGTCTGCGGCAACCGACCGGTGCGCTGATGTTCGCGCTGGTCGGCCGCCACCTGGGCAAGGACGATCGCCTTGGCCTCAGGTGCCGGGATCTCCTTCACCTTGCGCAGATAGCTATAGAGGGGACGATACTCGCGGGGGCACCAGCGCAGTTTCGTGTCGACCATGCGCTTGTTGGCGAGGATGCGAGCGGGCGATCCCGCCGGCGTATTCACATATCGTGCGCGATCGGGCCCGGCCTTCAGGCCGGCCTGGCGCAGCTGCTCGCGGCGCTCCGGCCTCTGGTTCGCGACGCGGATCCCCGCGCGCAGCTTGTGCGAGGCTTCTGGGTCGAGCCAGCGCCGCTTTGTGGAGCGCGACACCGCCTCGCGATGCTCGGGCGAGCTCGCCATCCGGCGGGCGCTGCAGGAGCGGCAACGGTCACCCTTGCGCCCCGGATACATGCTGATGATCGCCGGGCAGTCCGCGCACGGCTGGGTGGGGTATGCGGGCTTGCGGCTCACAGCTCTTCCCCTCCCCAGCCGCCGCCCTGCTTGCGGGGGAGCGGCCAGGCGAAGCGGAAGGCGAACGGATACTGGTCGGCGGCGACCTTCATCTTGACCCGCGCATCCTCGGTGATGACGCCGGGCGCGCCCTTCACGTCGACCATGACGAGCAGGCCGTCGGCGCGCATCATGGGGAAGTCGACCGTCAGGAAGGTGTTGTCCGCGAGCCGAAGTTTGATGCCCTCGAAGCGATACCAGAGGATCTCCTTCGCCTGCAGCAGCGGCGCGAGCACCTCGGCCTCGTATCGGGCTTCCGTCTTGTTCATCGTGCCGGCCTTCAACCGACCGAGCGCGTGCAGCGCGTGCCTCATGGAATCGGTCCCTCGCAGGGAAAGCGTGGATGGTCCGGCATCCCGAGCTCGCGCCGCAGCTGGGCGGCGACGAGCAGAATGCGGCGGCGGGCGGGTGTGTGACGGACGCACACGAAACGGCCCTGCCGGTCGCGCGGCTGGGCGGCAGCGGCAGCGCTGCGCCACAGGCCGAGTTCGTGCGTGCCCGTCGCCACGGCCTTATTCCGGCTTGCCGAACAGCAGCGGCAGTTCGGTCTCGACGCGGACTCGCTCGCAGGCCTCGGAGATGGCATCATCGAATGCCCGATCGGCGCGCCACAGCTCATAGAAGAACACGAGGCCCTGCGGCGTCTTGCGATAGCGTAGCCGCGCAGCCAGCCGGTAGAGCATGCCACGCTGCAGCACTGGGATCGCGATCATGAACAGGTTCGGCACGTCCAGCTTGCCGCCGTGCTCGTCCTGATGCTCGACCTCGAACGCGATCTTCGCCTCGCCCGAGGACAGGTTCACCGCCTCGCGGACATTGGCGCTCTCATAGACCTTCAGGCCGCGCGACAGCTCCACCAGCCGAGTGGGAGAGGCGATCTTGCCGCCGCAGATGTTGATGAACTTCTGCAGCCCCTCGCTGGGCTTGTCCTCGCCGGGGATAAGCTCGATCACGTCGACGATGCGGTCTTCGAGGAAGGCCGCGAAGTCGGCCATGCTCATCGGCTTCTTGTCGTGATCGGCCCAGGCCTTCCATTCATCAGAGAGCGGGAAGTCGAACACGGCGCGGTGCTTGCCGAAGCGTGGCAGCGCGTCCGCGCCGGCTGGGTGATAGTCGAGCACAGCGGTGATCGACGGATCGAGGCGGTTGTCGACCGCGAACAGCGCGCTGTCCTTGTCCTTGAAGCGATCGATATGCTCGATCAGGCTCTCGATCCGCGTGAAGCGAGCCGTGCCGGCGCGAACAACCGGCGCCTTTCGGTAGCTGTCGAAGGTAGCGGCTGGCACGATGGTGAGGCCGTCACGGCCAATGGTCGCCACGGCGTCCACCCCGGTCAGCGGGTCTTTCACGGTGGTAATCGCGACGGGGCCATAAGCCTCGACGAGATCGCGCGCCGAGTCGATTTCAGTCCTGTGTTCCATGCTGGTCTACTCCTGCTGAAGGGTCAGCCGACGTCGCGCGCGCTGGCGCCGCCGGACACGTCGCGAATGCCGAACAGCTCGCGCTGGCCGGGGCGGGTGCGGGTGAAGCGATGGTCTTCGGTCGTCCACATCACCGACTTGGGACGGCGGTCGACGGGCTCGACGACCTTGAAGGCGGACTTGATCTCGACGACCGTGCCCTCCTGGATGAAGTCGAGCGTGATGGTGACCTTGCCCTTGGCCTTGCCGCCATTGTTCCAGGCATGGTCGTTCATCGCGGCGCTGAGGCCCTTCAGCTTCTCGTAGCAATCCGCATCGAACTGGCCGTCTTCGAGACTGCGGATGAACTCCGCGAGCGTGTTGCACGCACCGGGAACGCGACCCCCGTCCACAGCGCGCGAAGGCCCGTCGCCGCCAGCCGGCAGCGTGTTTTCGTCTGTCATGCTATTTCACCTTTCGTCTGGCGGGAGGCGGCCCGCCGCCGATTCCTAGGCGCTGAGCCTCGTCACCGTTGCCGGGGATCGATGAAGCGCCGCCAACCGGATGCGCAGCGCGTCGATCGCGCGCGCGGCCTCGTCGAGCGTGTCGCTGCCGATCTCGCGCAGTTCATCCTCGTCGACGTCGCCGGGCGTCTGGTCATCGTTCAGCGCCACGCTGAGCAGGTGCGCCAGCCGCAGAATCCGGCATAGGCGCTCGCTGTCACTGGAGCCGTCGGCCTCGCTGTCGCCAAGCTTCGCGCCGATCATCGCGAGCACGCCGTTGGCAAAGCGCCCCTTCCACTCGCGGCAGGCGAGCAGGAATGCCGAGACCGGCATCTCCGAAATGGCGGCGGCATAGTCGGCAGCGCGGTCGTCGCTCTTGCCGAGCACGCGGCCGACATCCTTCCAGCTCAGCCGGTCCTCTTCCTTGATGACGCGCAGGTCCGTGCCGATCTGCTCGAGGGCCTGAGACACGGAAAAGGACGACCGCCTGCCGTGGATGTGCGGTTGTGAACTCATCTAGACAGTCCTGCATGATGTGGGGAAAGACGAGCGGCAGGCAGGTGCCGGGGGATTGTGGGGGGGAATGGCCCCTCCCCGCCGCTCGCAAGGCTCGGCGCTCACGGGGAAGCGACGCCGGTTCCGAGATCTGGGCGCGCGACGGGGGGTGGCTGTGGGATCGGCCGCCCCCCGTCGCGCTGGGCTGCCAGCCGTCAGGCACAAGGACGGCTGGACGTGGGGATTGGAATAGGCGCCGAGTTCCGAGCCATTCACGAGGGATATGCCTTCGCTTACCCGCGCCTCATT
>JAFKLU010000309.1 GCA_017304105.1 Sphingomonadales bacterium | reverse complement strand
ATCGGGGCGATCCGCTTTGCGGCGAATGAGACGCTGTTCGAGGTTTCCGAGGCGGCTGCCGGCCGCTTCCTCTCGGCCGTGCGCCGCACGGCGGAGGATGAGGATGACGGCATTCTCATCATCCCCAGCGATGGCTCCCCGCGCGAGGAGGCGCGCCACAATCGCCGCGACAATGCCCGGCGCGGCCCTAATGTGCCCAAGCCCTATCAGGCGCGCGGCGAGGCCCGGCCCGGCGGCCCGTCCGGCCCGGGCCGAGGACCCGGTCCCGGGGGCAAGGTGAAGCACAAGGGCGCCTGGAAGAAGGGCCCCAAGAAGCCGCCCCGCGCCGCCGGATGATCCGCATCCTCGTCGACGCCGATGCCTGCCCGGTGAAGGAGGAGATCTACAAGGTCGCCTTCCGCCACGCCGTGCCGGTCACCATCGTCAGCAACAGCCCCATCCGCATCCCGGCGCATGAGCTGCTGGAGCGGGTGGTGGTGAGCGACGGTTTCGACGCGGCGGACGACTGGATCGCGGAGCGGGCGGAGGCCGGCGCGGTGTGCATCACCGCCGACATCCTGCTTGCCGACCGCTGCCTCAAGGCGGGCGCGGTGGTGATCGCCCCCAATGGCAAGCCGTTCACGACAAGCTCGATCGGCGCGGCGGTGGCGACGCGTGCCATCATGGCGGACCTGCGCGCCGGCGCGGTGGGGGAGGCGATCGGCGGGCCGGCGCCCTTCTCCAAGGCGGATCGCTCGCGCTTTCTCTCCGCGCTCGACGAGACGCTCGTCAGGCTGAAGCGCGGGCGCTAGAAGCGGGTCATGGCAGAAAAATTCGAACGACATCGCCAGCCCTGGACGGCGGCGGAAATCCAGAAGCTCCACACGCTCGCCAAGAAGGGCATGGCGCTCAAGGCCATCGCCAAGGCGCTGACCCGCAGCGAGGAATCCGTGAAGGACCGCGCCAAGGCGGACGGGCTGAGCATCGCGAAACTGCGATAGGCCAGCCCGGCCGCCGCCGCTCAGCCCATCGCCAGCCCATTGTCCTGCTTGATCATGTCGGCGGCCTTCTCGCCGATCATGATGCACGCGGCATTGGTGTTGCCGCCCACGATGCGCGGCATGATTGCCGCGTCCGCCACGCGCAGGCCCTTGAGGCCATGGACCCGCAGGCGCGGGTCGACCACCGCCATGGGATCGCTGTCGCTGCCCATCGCGCAGGTGCCGACCGGGTGAAGCGCGGTGTTGCAGGCCGTGCGGACCCAGGCGTCGATCTCGTCGGGGGTCTGAACATTCTCGCCCGGCATCACCTCGGCGCCCAGCACGTCCTTGAGCGGACCGGTCGCGAAGATCTCGCGCAATTGCGGGACAAGGCGCCGGAAGAAGGCGCGGTCATTCTCGGTGGAGAGCACGTTGGAGAGGATACGCGGCTTGTCCTTGGGATCGGCCGAGCGCAGCTTGACCCAGCCGCGACCTTCCGGGCGCAGCAGCACGCAGGCCATGGCGACGACATCCGCCTTCGGTCGCCGCCAGCCGGGGAACCATGTCTGCGCGCCGATCATGGTCGGCTGGAACAGGCATTGCGCGTCCGGCCGCTCCAGTTCGGGCCGGGTCTTGATGAAGCCGTTGGCCGTCACCGGCATGTCCGCGATCATGCCGCCGCGGTTGATGAGCCAGTGCAGGGCGGAGAGGCCGGCGCGATCGAGGCGCAGGCTGTTGGTGAGCGTCACGTCGCGCGTGGCGTTCAGCACCATCGCGACGGACGGGTGATCCTGCAAATTCATGCCCACGCCGGGCAGACCATGCACCGGATCAATGCCGAACCCGCGCAGCTCATCGGCTGATCCGATGCCCGAGAGCTGGAGGAGCTGCGGCGAATTATAGGCGCCGCCGCACAGGATGATCTCCTGATTGGCGGACACGCGCCGCATCTGCCCGGTCGAATCGCGGAACTGCACGGCCACCGCGCGCCCCCGCTCGATCTCGATGCGGGTGACGAGCGCGCCGGTCTCCACCTTGAGGTTGGGGCGCGTCATGGCCGGGATGAGGAAGCGCGCCGCGGTGCTGCCGCGCGTGCCCTCATGGATGGTGAGGGGAGGCGGCCCCCAGCCTTCCTGGCCCTCGCGGTGGAAGGTATCGCGCTCCTCGTAGCCCAGCTTTTGCACAGCCTCGATGAAACGGCGGTAGAGATCGCTGCTCTTGGGCTGCTGCTTGATCGAGAGCGGGCCGCCCTTGCCATGCCAGTGATCGGCCGGGCCCCAGTGGTTTTCGGACTTCTTGAAGTAGGGCAGCACATCGTCATAGCTCCAGCCCTCGTTTCCGAGCTGGCGCCATTCGTCATAGTCGCGGCTGTGGCCGCGCGCGTAGAGCATCCCGTTGATCATCGACGAGCCGCCCAGCGCCTTGCCGCGCGGCTGGCGGATCTGCCGGTCGTTCGCGAACGGCTCCGGCTCGCCCATATAGTTCCAGTTGAACTTGGGGTCCGCCATCACGAACGGGAAGAGGATGGGCATGGCCAGCCGGATCGAGCGCTCGCGCCGGCCCGCTTCCAGCACCAGCACGTTGGCGTGCGGATCTTCCGAGAGCCGCGCGGCGATCACCGCGCCCGACGAGCCGGAGCCGATGACGATGAAATCAGGATTTGTTGCCACTTAGCCGAGATCCTTGAAGCGCGCGGATTTGATGTGGGAGAACTTGCCGTCCCGCAGCTTGTAGAAGACGATGCTCTCAATGGTGCGCACGTCGCCCTTCTTCGTGGGCCAGATTTCAAAATCGGGCCAGTCGACGACGGTCTTGAATACCGTGCGATTGTGCATCGCCACGCCATCCGGCGCGATGATGAGATCGAGGATCGTCAACTCCTCCTCGATGTGCGCCTTCACGCCCTTGTAGAAGTCGACGATGCCCTGCCGGCCGATGATGCGCTTGCGGTCGCCGAGCTGGAAGTCGACGTCATCGGCATAGAAGCTCGAAAATCCGTCGAAATCGCTGCGGTTGAAGCTATCGATATAGTGCTGGAATTCCTCGCGGGTCATGCGCTCACCTCTCCTGTTTCTGCATCTTTTCCGTTCGGGCTGAGCGAAGTCGATGCCTTCTGCTGAGCGGAGCCGAAGCCCCCTCGCTTCACTCGGGCGTGGGCTTCGACTTCGCTCAGCCCGAACGGAGTTTCACTGGGGAGAAGGCCCGTCACGCCACCTGCTCCTTGCGCCTCGGCAACTCCGCAGCCGCAAGCACCTTGCCCTTGATGATGTCCGACGCGCGCTCCGCGATCATGATCGTGGGCGCGTTGATGTTGCCGCCGGTCTCGTCCGGCATCACCGATGCGTCGATGACGCGCAGGCCCTCCATGCCGATGACGCGCAGTTGCGGGTCGACGACCGCCATGGGGCCCGCGCCCATGCGGCAGGTGCCGAGCGGGTGCGCGGTGGTGGTGCAGGTGGCGCGGATGTGCTCGTCCAGCGCCTCGTCGCTGATCGCGTCGGCGCCGGGCGAGATCTCGGCGCCGGTGATCTCGGCCTGAGGCGAGGTCGCGTAGATCTTGCGGGCGATGCGGATGCCCGCCCGCGCCGTGGCGAAGTCGGCCGGCGCGCTGAACAGGTTGAGGCTGATGCCGATATGATCCTCGACCCTGGGCGACTTGAGGAACACCTGGCCGCGGCTCTCCGGGTGAAGCAGGATCACGTCCGCCGTGAGCTTGTGCTGCGGCGCCTTCACGATGCCGGGGAACCAGAGATGTGCGTCCAGCGTGACCGGATTGCACCAGAGCTGGATGTCTGGCTGGGCGAGGCGCGGATCGGTGCGCAGCACCGGATTGGCGCTGTTCACCTGGCGGGCGAAGGGGCCCTTGCCGGTGAAATACCAGCGCAGCACCGAGAGCGCCGCCTTGTCGAAGCGCAGTTCGTTGACGAAGGTCACCGGCTTCGCCTCGAACAGCAGCGGCACGCGCGGATGCTCGGAAAGGTTCTGGCCGACGCCCGGCAGATCGTGGACCACCTCGATGCCAAGATCGCGCAGATGCTCGGCCGGGCCGATGCCGGAGAGCATGAGCAGCTGCGGCGAGTTGAACGCGCCGCCGGAGAGGATGACCTCCCGGCTCGCCCGCGCTGTCTCCAGCCGACCGTCGCGCCGATACTCGACGCCGACCGCGCGCTTGCCCTCGACCAGCACGCGCTGGGTGAGGCTGTTGATGCGCACAGTGAGGTTGCCCGTTTCACCCGAACTCAATCGGCTCGTCTCTGTTGCTCTGATCCTCACCTCACGG
>JAFKLU010000308.1 GCA_017304105.1 Sphingomonadales bacterium | reverse complement strand
TGTGAGCGTCGAGCATATCTTCATCGGCAGCTGCACCAACAGCCGCATCGAGGATCTGCGCGCCGCCGCCGCCGTGCTGAAGGGCCGCCATGTCGCAGACCGCATCAAGCAGGCGCTGGTCGTGCCCGGCTCGGGTCTGGTCAAGCGTCAGGCGGAGCAGGAGGGGCTGGACCGCATCTTCATCGAGGCGGGGTTCGAGTGGCGCGAGCCGGGCTGCTCCATGTGCCTGGGCATGAATCCCGATCGCGTGCCGAGCGGCGAGCGCTGCGCTTCCACCAGCAACCGCAACTTCATGGGCCGGCAGGGGCCGGGCGCGCGCACCCATCTCGTCTCCCCGGTCATGGCCGCTGCGGCGGCGATTAAAGGTCGACTTGCCGACGTTCGTGACCTAATGGGGAACGAAATAGGTTAAAGGGCGCAATGAAAAAGATTTTCTGGATCCTCGTGCTCGGAGCGGTCGGAAGCGCCGCGATGGCGGTCGGCCTTGGTCAAGCGGCCGCCAAGCAGGACAGCAAGCAGACCCGCTGAGCGTTAACGCGCTAGCCAGTCGGCTGAAGGCGGCGGGCGCGATTGCGTTCCCCGGTGCCCCGGAGAAATTGGCGCCAACCACGGCGCGCGATGCCCGACTTGCAGCCGATAAGTGCGATCCGCTCCTCGCCCGAGCGCAGCTTGCCGGTCGAAGGCCTCTCATGTCTCCAACCGCTATTGACGCTTCCGGCCGCATCCGCCACGGCAGGCCTGCAGATCCGCAAAGGTAGTCACATGGAACCCGTCAACCACGTCGAAGGCCGCGCTTATCCGTTCGGCATGAAGAATGTCGACACCGACATCATCATCCCCGCCGAGTGGCTCAAGACGATCAGTCGCACTGGCCTGGGCAAAGGCGCGTTCGAGGCGCTGCGCAAGGAGCCGGGCAATGTGTTCGACGATCCGCGCTATGCCGGCGCGCCGATCATCGTGGCGGGCGACAATTTCGGTTGCGGGTCGAGCCGTGAGCATGCCGCCTGGGCGCTCGTCGACATGGGCGTGAAGGCGGTGATCGCGCCGAGCTTCTCGGACATTTTCTCAGGCAACGCCTTCAAGAACGGCATCCTGACCGTCGTGCTCCCGCAGGAGGCGGTCGACCGGCTCGTGGAGGTCGCCAGGACCGATCCGATCTTCATCGATCTGGAGCACCAGACGGTGAGCACGCCGTTCCAGGACCGCTTCACCTTCGAAATCGACCCGTTCCGCAAGAGCTGCCTGCTAGGCGGGCTCGACGAGATCGGCCTCACCATGGAGCGTGGCGAGGTGATCGGCGCGTTCGAGCGGATGGATGCGCAGCGCCGCCCCTGGCTGGTGCCGGCATAACTCATCATTCAAGCACCGCGTTGCCAGAAGCGTTCGCGCTTCCTAAGTAACGCTGGATTCAACCGACACATTGAAGGGGGCATGGCCGCCATGAGTTCATTCGACGATCGCGAGAAGGCGTTCGAGACCAAGTTCGCCAAGGATCAGGAGCTTGCATTCCGGGTTACGGCCCGGCGCAATCGTCTCGTGGGGGAATGGGCGGCGGCGCTGATGGGCCTCACCAAGGAAGAGACGGACGCCTATGCCAAGGCCGTCGTCCAGGCCGATTTCGAGGAAGCCGGCGACGAGGACGTGATCCGCAAGCTGCTTGGCGATCTCGTCTCGGCCGGCGTCGACATGGACGAGAGCCGCATCCGCGCCGCGCTGAGCGACAAGATGGCCGAGGCGCGCCGCCAGTTCATGCAGGAAGGCTGAGCGCGTCCCATGCCGATGGCCGCCGATGACATTGCGGCGCTGATCCGCGCGGCGATCCCCGATGCGACGGTCGAGATCACGGATCTGGCCGGCGATGGCGATCATTATGCCGCGCGCGTCACCGCAGAGAGCTTCAGGGGCATGAGCCGTATTGCCCAGCAGCGGGCCGTCTATGCCGCGCTTGGCGAGCGCATGGGCGGCGTGCTCCATGCCTTGCAATTGACCACGGCCGTCCCCAACTGATCAATGATTTGAGGGAGCGGCGAGGGGTGCCGCCTCCTGCCGCTGCCCGGAGATTCGCATCATGACCGACGCCGTCCACGCCCGCATCAATGATATCGTCAGCAACAACGATGTCGTGCTGTTCATGAAGGGCACGCCGCTTTTCCCGCAATGCGGCTTTTCCAGCCGGGCGGTCGCCATCCTTGAGCGCGTCGGGGCGCCGTTCGAGAGCGTCGACGTGCTGCAGGACGCCGAGATCCGCCAGGGAATCAAGAGCTTCTCCGACTGGCCGACCATTCCGCAGCTCTATGTGAAGGGCGAATTCGTCGGCGGATCGGACATCATGATGGAGATGTACGAGGCGGGCGAGCTCAAGCAGCTGCTGAGCGAGCAGGGCGTCATCAACGCCTGATCGGGCGTCTTCAGGCCATCCAATCGAATATCGTTCGCCCTGAGCCGGGCGAGGGCGGCACTTTCTCTCTTCGGTGAGAGGGGGGGGGAGGTCTTCGAACGGTTCGGGGCGCACAGCCATGCCTGGCATGGCCGGTCGAGCCGTTCCGCGTGCTGCCTGATTTGTCGATGCCTGGAAAAAGGTGGGGGATGGGCGAGAAGACCAGACAGCCACATCCCCCGAAGTAGCGGGTGTACTTTTCTAGTTCGCAAGCCGCGTGCCATTTCTGCAAAACGTTGAAAATCAGGGCGGAAGAGGATTAACGCCTCCTCCGCCATCTTCCGATTTGTAAAATCCTCCGACAGATTTCTGGGCTTGGCGACGTGCATTGCCGCGCCGCCCGGTTTATTCCTTGCAATCCCGCAAGGCGTTGACACATGGGGAGCATGGCCGAGCCAGCTCCCCATCTTTTCGACGAGACCGGCGTCGCGATGCGCCTCTCGCCGCTGGTGCAGCGGGTTCTCGCGCCCAATCCATCGCCCTTCACCTATCACGGCACGCAAAGCTATGTGATCGGCACGAGCGATCTTGCCGTCATCGATCCCGGCCCGGCCGAGGAGGCGCATCTGGCTGCGCTTGTCGAGGCGATCGGCGGCCGTCCGGTCGCCGCTATCCTCTGCACGCATACCCATCGCGATCACAGCCCTGCCGCGCGTCTGCTGGCCGACCGCACCGGCGCGCCCATCGTCGGCTGCGCGCCGCTCGCGCTGCGGGACGACGGGCCGCGCGCCGACGCCGCCTTCGATGCCGATTACGCGCCTGATCAGGTCCTGCTCGATGGCGAACAGGTGATGGGGCAGGACTGGACGCTGACCGCTCTCGCGACGCCCGGCCATACCTCCAATCATCTCTGCTTCGCGCTGGAGGAGGAGGGCGCGCTGTTCTCCGGCGATCACGTGATGGGCTGGTCGACCAGCGTCGTGTCGCCGCCGGATGGGGACATGACAGACTATCTCGCCTCGCTCGAACGGCTGATCGGGCGTGCGGACAGCATCTATTATCCCGCCCATGGCGATCCCATCCCCGAGCCGCGCCGCTTCGTCCGCCACATGCTCGGCCACCGCAGGATGCGCGAAGGCCAGATCCTGCGCCTGCTGGACCGCAACGGCGCGCTCGCAATCGACGATATGGTCACGGCAATGTATGTCGGCCTCGATCCCCGCCTGATCGGCGCCGCCGGCCGCTCGGTTCTCGCCCATCTCATCGATCTGGAGGGCAGGGGGCTGGTGCAGCGCGTGGGCGAGAGCTGGGAGCGGACGCATTGAGGGCGGATTTCTGGCCCGGCGCCGTCTGCCAAATGGGGAATTGACCGCACTGCCGAATCGGCGCACTTTTTCAGCGACAGGACGCCATTGGGGTAGGCGATCATGGCAACGGTTGCACCGAGTCCAAAATCCACGATCGTTTCGTTCAATCTCGCGACAGGGCGCTCCAATTTCGCCGTGCCGCTGCTCGTCCATGTCCACGCCTTCACCTTCTTTGGATGGGTGGCGCTTTACGTGACGCAGAATACGCTCGTCGCCGCGGGGCAGGTGCGGCTGCATCGGCAGCTCGGGCTGCTATCGCTGGCGTGGATCCCGGCCATGACCGGCCTTGGCCTCGCGATGACCTTTCACTCGCTGCGGGCGGTCGGCGGTCCGTTTTTCTTCGACATGAACGAGTTTCTGTTCGGCAATTCGCTCGGTATCATCGCCTTCGCCGTGACGGCGAGCTGGGCGCTCGTCGTTCGCCAGCGCGCCGATTGGCACCGCCGCCTCATGTGCTGCGCCATGATCTCGCTTACGGGGCCGGGGTTCGGCCGCCTTCTGCCCATGCCCCTGATGATCCCCTGGAGCTGGTGGATCGCCGCGGTTGTCGCGCCGGGCATCTTTTGGGTGATCGGCATGGCGGCGGACAAGCGCCGCCTCGGCCGCGTCCACCCGGCATGGCTCTGGGGCTTCGGCCTGCTTTTCTGCAGCCAGCTGCTGGCGGATGCCATCGCCTATAGTCCGGTCGGCATTTCGATCACGCGGCAAGTGGTGGCCGGAACGCCCGGCGCCGAGCGCCCGATGCAGGCAATTCCGCTCGGCCCGCTCACAACGCCTTGATCCAGCGGCGCCGCGGGGCCATCTGACCCCTGCACGAGGCAGGAGATTCGGCACATGGACGCACGCATTGGTATCGGCGGGAGCCTGAAGGGGTTGGACCTGCTTGCCGAGATCAATCGGCTGCGCAAGGAGCGCAACGCCGTCATCCTCGCGCATTATTACCAGAAGCCGGAGATCCAGGATCTGGCGGACTTCGTGGGCGACAGCCTTGAGCTCTCGCGCAAGGCGGCCGAGACGGATGCGGACGTGATCGTCTTCTGCGGCGTGCGCTTCATGGCCGAGACCGCGAAGATCCTCAGCCCGGAGAAAATCGTCGTCCTGCCGGACATGGACGCGGGCTGCTCGCTTGAGGATTCCTGCCCGCCCGCCCAATTCAAGGCCTTCCGCGAGGCGCATCCGGACCATATCGCCCTCAGCTACATCAACTGCTCGGCCGAGGTGAAGGCGCTGAGCGATATCATCGTCACCAGCTCCTCCGCCGAGACGATCCTCTCGCAGATACCCAAGGAGCAGAAGATCATCTTCGGCCCGGACAAGCATCTGGGCGGCTATCTCGCCCGCAAGTTCGACCGCGACCTGCTGCTCTGGCCGGGCGTGTGCATCGTGCATGAGAGCTTCAGCGAAACCGAGCTCATGAAGCTGAAGGCAAAACATCCCGATGCGCCCATCGCCGCGCACCCGGAATGCCCGCCCTATATCGTCGACCATGCCGATTATGTCGGCTCGACGAGCGGCATCCTGCAATATGCCAAGACCATGGAAGGCGACACGCTGATCGTCGCCACCGAGCCGCACATCATCCACCAGATGGAGAAGGCGGTGCCGGAAAAGACCTTCATCGGCGCGCCGGGCGCGGACGGCAACTGCAACTGCAACGTCTGCCCCTATATGGCGCTCAACACGATGGAGAAGCTCTACGTCTGCCTGCGCGACCTCGAACCGCGCATCGAGATGGACGAGCAGCTGCGCGTGGCCGCCCATGCGAGCCTCCAGCGCATGCTTGATATGGCGAGCGGCACGGTCGGCAAGGGGGATGTCGGGGCCCGGCCCTGAAGGCGATGCGGTTGAAGCGCGCCTGCGGGCTCGCTAGGCCCTGCCCATGACCGCCATTTCCAAGTGCGGAGTCGTTCGCTCCACCCTCGCCGCGCTGATGCTCGGCGCGATGGGGAGCGCGCTCCTTGCCCAGTCCGCTGGTGAAGCGGACGATCCGTTCCTCTGGCTGGAGGAGATCGAAGGCCCGCGCGCCATCGCGCAGGTTGAAGCGTGGAACGCCGAGACCGACAAGCTGCTGCGGACCGCCCCGTCCTTCGAGGCGGACCGCACCCGCGCGCGCGAGATCCTCGACGATGAGGCACAGATCGCCACTCCGGACGAGGTGATGGGCGACATGGTCGTCAATCTCTGGCGCGACGCTCGCAATCCGCGCGGCTTGTGGCGTGCCAGCCCGCTCAAGGCCTACCTCGCGGGCAAACCTGTCTGGACAACGCTGATCGACGTCGATGCGCTTGGCAAGGCGGAGGGCAAGAGCTGGGTCTGGCACGGGGCAAACTGCCTGGCGCCGGCTTATCGGCGCTGCCTCGTCTCGCTCTCGCCGGGCGGCACTGATGCGGACGTGGTGCGCGAGTGGGACATGGCCATGCGGCGCTTCGTCGAAGGCGGCTTCGCTATCCCCGAGGCCAAGAACGATGTGAGTTGGGTCGATGCGGATACGCTGCTGGTCGGCACCGACTACGGCGCCGGATCCATGACCAACTCGGGCTATGCGCGCATCGTGAAGGAGTGGAAGCGCGGGACGTCACTCTCTGCCGCGCGCACCGTGCTGGAAGGCAAGGCGGAGGACGTGAGCGTCCAGTCCCGCGCGATTATGGACCGTAGCCGGCGCTGGGTGTTCGGCCTGCGAGGCAAGGACTTCTACACGAGCGACGCATCGCTCCGCCTTCCCGACGGCCGCTTCGTCCCGATGCCCATCCCGGACACGGCCGATATTCGCGATGTGATCGACGGGCGGATCATCTTGTTTCTCAACAAGGCTTATCAGGGCTTTCCGGAAGGATCGCTGATTGCATGGCCGCTCGCCGACATCGAGGCCGGCAAGGCTGCCAAGCCCGAACTGGTCCTGGCGCCCTCAAAATCGCAGGCGATCGAGGATGTGGCCGCGACGGACAATGTCCTGTGGGTGAAGATGCTCGACGATGTTTCCGGCAAGCTGATCGCGGTTCGCCGCGGCGCCGATGGCCGCTGGACGAGCCGGACCATCCCGCTCGCGCCCAATGCCACCGTGCACCTGCTCACCGGCGCGGGGAAGCGCGACATGGCGTTCGCCACCGTCGAGACGATGCTGGAGCCGCCCGCGCTCATGGCCGTGCCGGCGCAGGGTGCGCCGATCAAGGTGCAGAGCCTGCCCGCGCGCTTCGATACGCACCGTTTCATCGTCGAGCAGCGCTTCGCCACATCGAAGGACGGCACCCGCGTCCCGTATTTCCTCGTCCGCAAGAAGGGTATGAGCGGCCCTGTGCCCGCGCTCATCCATGCCTATGGCGGTTTTCGCAGCGCGCAGACGCCCGGCTATCTCACCGGCCAGCCCTATCGCGCCGGCCCGCTCGCCCTCTTCTGGGCGGAGGATGGCAACGCCTATGTGCTCGCCAATATCCGGGGCGGCGGCGAGTATGGCCCCGCCTGGCACGCGGCGGCGCTTCGCGAGAAGCGGCAGAACAGCTTTGATGATCTCCACGCCGTCGCCGAGGATCTGGTGAAGGCGGGGATCAGCGCGAAGGGCAAGATCGCTATTTCCGGGCGCTCCAACGGGGGCGTGCTGGTCGGCGCGGCGATGACGCAGCGGCCGGACCTCTATGGCGCGGTCATCTCGGGCTCGCCGCTGCACGACATGAAGCGCTATTCGCATCTGCTCGCGGGCGCCTCATGGGTGGCCGAATATGGCGATCCGGACGTGCCCGCAGACTGGGCGTTCATGCAGCGTTATTCGCCCTACCAGAACGTGCAGAAGGGCGTGCGCTACCCGCCGACCTTCTTCTATCTCTCGACCAAGGATGACCGCGTGCATCCCGGCCATGCCCGCAAGATGGCGGCGAAGCTGCGCGACGATGGCAACACGGTCTATTATCATGAATATCTGGAAGGCGGCCATTCGGTGGGCGCTGACCATGCCGAGGACGCGGTGCGCGCGGCTCTGCTCCACGCCTTTCTGAAGCGCGAATTGATGGGGGAAGGGAAATGACCGGGATTGCGATGATGTCAAAACCCTTCAGGATCGAGGGCTTCGATCTCGATGCGTTCGTCGCGGCGACGCTCGCGGAGGATCTCGGCCCGACCGGCCGCGACGTGACGTGACCTCCGAAAGCGTGATCCCGCCGGACGCGGTGTTCACCGGCGTGATGGACAGCCGAGATGCCGTGACCGTGGCCGGTCTGCCGATCGCCGCTGCCTTCTTCCGGGCGCTGGATCCGCAGGTGGAGATCGAGATCGTGGTGGAAGAAGGCGCGCAGGTCCAGCCCGGCACCGTTCTCATGCGACTGCGCGGCAAGGCGCGCGCCATGCTGACCGCCGAGCGATCGGCGCTCAACACCGCCCAGCATCTGACCGGCATCGCCACCATGACGCGCAGCTATGTGGACAAGATCGCCGGCACGGGCGCGACCCTGCTCGATACGCGCAAGACCATTCCGGGCCTGCGCCTGCTCGAAAAATATGCGACCCGCATGGGCGGCGCGCAGAACCATCGCATGGGGCTGTGGGACGCGGCGATGATCAAGGACAATCACATCGCCGTGGCCGGCTCCGTCGATCAGGCCGTGGGCGCGGCGAAGGCAGCGGGGATCGAGCGGATCATCGTCGAGGTCGACCGGATCGACCAGATCGAGCCGGCCATCGCGGCAGGTGCGACGCACCTGCTGCTCGACAACATGCCACCCGAAATCCTGCGCGGCGCGGTGACGCTGGTCGGCAAGCGCGTGCCGACCGAAGCCTCCGGTGGCGTCACGCTCCAGACGATCCGCCAGATTGCGGAAACCGGCGTGGATTATATCAGCGTCGGACGGCTCACCCAGTCGGCACCGGCGGCCGATATCGGTCTCGATTTCGCGCGTGAATAGGCGAGAGTTGGCGGGCGACGCGGCGGTAGGGTGCTTCCGGGGGAGCACGAAGGGACATGGCCTGAAGGCCGGAATAATCGGCGCTCTGCTGGCTTTGTCCGCGCCCGCTCATGCCCAGATCGCCGCCTGCGCCCTGCCGGACCGCATCCCGGCGCCGCGTCCCGCAGGGCCGAGCACCGGCGAACCAAGGCGCCTGATCCCCACCGCGGCTTATACGCTCGCCATGAGCTGGTCCCCGCAGGTCTGCGTTCGTGCTGGCCGGAGCGATGATTATCAGTGCGACACGTCGCGCAACCGCTTCGGCTTCGTGCTGCATGGCCTGTGGCCCGATGGGGCAGGGCGGCACTGGCCCCAATATTGCCGGGCCGCGCCCCTGCTTTCGCCCGAGCTGCTGCGGCGCAATCTGTGCGCGACGCCCTCCGTGGATCTGCTCCAGCATGAGTGGGCCAAGCACGGCACCTGCATGACCGCCGCGCCAGAGCGCTATTTCACGCAGGCGCGCAGCCTCTATGTGCGCGTGCGCTTCCCCGACATGGATGATCTCGCCACCGAGAGAGGGCTGACCGTTCACCGCTTCACCCAGTCTTTCCTTGCGGTCAACCAGCGCCTTGATCCCCGCGCGGTGCGCGTGCGGCTGACGCGCGAGGGATGGCTGGACGAACTCTGGCTGTGTGTGGACCGCAAGCTGCGCTTCGCCGCCTGCCTCGCCAGCCAGGGCGGCGGCGCGGCCCCGGACCGCCCGATGCGGATACGCCCGCCGCGCTGATGCGGGCCTTAGCCCTCGATCGTCACCGTATGCGGATGGTGCCGGTCGAGATGCTTGCGGATGATGCGCAGATTACGGCTGTTCGAGCGGAAGACGAGGTCGAATGCGTCACCGACGAGCGGGATGGCGCCGATCGCGGTATCGATGCCGACATTGGCGCTCATGCGGATGAGCTGCCAGCGCGACATGCCGAGATTGCGCGCTTCCCAGACGATCCACGCGCCCATCGCCGCCGAGATGAGATCGCCTACGACGGGGATGACCCCGAGCAAGGCATCAAGTCCGAACCGGAAACGCGTGCCCGGCACCATCATCACCCCTTCGAGAATGCGCTCCATCATCTCGATGCGCTGGCGCACGGAGGCGGGATCGCGGCCGAGACCGGTCATATTGTCGAACTGCGCCATCATTTCATCGAGACGCGGATTGGGCCTGGCCATCGCCTGAAAGGGTCCTCCTGAGCGGCGGTCCATTCCGCCGGAAAGCCCTAATTGGGGGTGGCGATCAGTCTGTTCAATGGATGGATGCCGCGTGGCGACGCCTGGAAGCCCGTCAACCGCCGACTCGCCATGGCCCAGCGGATCGGCGCGCCGAGCGGAATATAGCCGGCAAACTCGACCGTCAGTTCCTCCGCTTCGCCGAGCAACCGCGCCTGTTCGGCCGCGTCGCCTGCCTTGCGCGCGGCGGCGAGGAGGGCGCTCGCGCGGACATCGCACAGCACCCTGGCGGCGCAGTCGAGGCGGCTCAGATACCAGAGCGCGCTGTCGAACGGGGCCACTTCATCGATCAGGCGCAGGTCTGCCGGCGCACCCGGCGCGACACGATCGACCCGGATGCCGAGCTGACCGAAATCGCGCGCGAGCCGGATGAACAGGATCGACGCCCCGGCGCCGTCCGGCAGGGCGATCCGCAGCATCGGCGGCTCGCCATTGTCTGCCGACCAGCGCGCGATGATCTGACGGGCGCTGGCCACGCGGTCCGTCATCGCGCGGCCCATCCAGGCCGGCGCACTCGGCTGCCGATTGAGCTCAAGCGCGCCGGGCAGGGGATAGTCGCTCGTCCGCCAGCCTGGGAAGCCGAGTTCGGCCGCGAACGCCGTTCGATCGACCACCCGTGCGAGCGCATCCCGCACCGTGCGATCGGCGATGAACTTGCTTGAACCGGTGAAGGCGAGGCCGAGCAGGCCGGATACCGGATCGTTGCGCAGATCCGTCAAGGAAAGGCCACTGGCCTCCACCAACGGGACATGCTGGAAGCGGCCGCCGAGGACCAGATCGGTCTGGCGGGCCTTGAACCGGACAAGGGCGAGCGAGGCGCGGCTGACATGCAATGCGCGCTTCTCGATCGATTCCGGGGGCTGAGCTTCACCCACCGGATCGCCGCCTGGGTTCGCCGCCGGCACCAGTTCGATGGCGCCATCCATGCGCGCCGAGCGATAGGGGCCGGTTCCGCCGGCACGCGTCACGATGGCGAATTGCGGCTGAGCCAGTAATTGCAGGAAGGTAGGCAGTACGGCGTCGAGACGGATCTCGATCACGCGGTCGGTCATGGCGCGCACCTGCGGGCGCAGGCCCGCCATGGAGAGCGGATTGGCACGCATCCGCTCGCGCAGCAGGCCTGCGACCTGATCGGCCTTGACCAGCTCGCCGTTCGGCCAGCGCAGGCGTTTGAGGCGGAAGATGTAGCTCTGCCCGCCATCCTCGACGATCCAGCTCTCGGCCAGCGCGTCGATGACTTCGCCGCGCGCGTCATAGCTGAGCAGCCCCTGCGCTACGGCACCGAGCACGGCCTTGGCGGCGGGCGGACTGCTGTCCCGCAGGGGATTCGCTGCCTGTTCGGGGAGGCCGATGACGTCGACCTGCACGGGGCCATCGTCCCGATCGATGCCGCAGCCTGCAAGCAGCAGCGACAGGCCGAGCACCCCCGCGCGCAGACCGGCGCTTCTCGCTTGCGGCCCCGTCTTCATCCCGTTCGCTTCGTCCGTCCACTCATTGCGCTGGGCAGGGTCTAGCCTGCAGCCTCCGCCGCGAACAGCACAAAGCGACATGCGCCCCACGCCCTCGGCGCTGGTGCGGACGGCGGGACTCGAACCCGCACTCTCAGAGAGAAGCAGATTTTAAGTCTGCTGCGTCTACCGATTTCGCCACGTCCGCACTGGCCGCAAGCCCCGCTAGGCGGTGTTCGTCCCATGCCATGACGCTTGTCCGGGAGCCAGAGGCTTGGAGGCGCCTGCAAGCACCTCCTCCGCTTTTCAGCCGGCGTTGAGGCGAATGCGCATTTCCTTGCCGGGCTTGAAGTGCGGCACGCGCTTGGGCGGCACGACGACGGACGAGCCGGTGCGCGGATTGCGCCCCGTGCGGCCGTCGCGCGCACGCGTCGTGAAGGCGCCGAAGCCGCGCAGTTCCACGCGGCCACCCTCCGCGAGGCGCGAGCCGATGGAATCAAACACGATGTCGACGATCTTGTCGACTTCCTGCACGTTAAGATCTGGATGAAGAAGTGCCAATTTTTGCACGAGCTGAGAACGTATCATCTCTGCTGACTTTCAATGTGGCCGAAGCCGTCCCCTTTCGTCAGTGGCGCCACGCTGATTCCCCCCCGGTTTCTGCGGCGCCGCGACACTTCGGATTTGCCACAGGCAATATTCAAATCAAGCGGAATTACCCGAATAAATCCAAAATGAAACGGGCCGGTCGACGGATGGTCGACCGG
>JAFKLU010000307.1 GCA_017304105.1 Sphingomonadales bacterium | reverse complement strand
CTCCTTACTTCACGATGTAGGGCAGCAGGCCCAGATGACGGGCGCGCTTGATCGCCTGCGAAAGCTCGCGCTGCTTCTTCGCCGAGACGGCGGTGATGCGCGAGGGGACGATCTTGCCACGCTCGGAAACGAAACCCTGCAGCAGGCGGACATCCTTATAATCGATGCGCGGTGCGTCCTTCGCGGAGAAGGGGCAGGTCTTGCGGCGGCGGAAAAATGGGCGTGCCATGGTCTCTGGTCTCCTTATTCGCCGTCGGAAGCTTCTTCGCGCTCGCGGCGCGGGCCACGGCTCTCGCGATCACCACGGCCTTCACGATCGCCACGGCCTTCGCCGCCACGACGCTCACGGTCGCGATCGCTCTTGCGCATCACGACCGACGGGCCAGCTTCCAGCTCATCGACGCGAATGGTCATGTAGCGGATGACGTCTTCGTTGATCTGCGTCTGGCGCTCCAGCTCGGCGACGACGCCAGCGGGCGCCTCGATGTTGAGCATCACGTAGTGCGCCTTGCGGTTCTTCGCGATCTTGTAGGCGAGGTTGCGGAGACCCCAGTTCTCCACCTTGGTCACCTTGCCTTCGAGGCCCTCGATGATCTTGGTGGCATTTTCCGCAAGCGCATCGACCTGGGCCTGAGCCAGATCCTGACGCGCAAGGAAGACATGCTCGTAAAGCGGCATGGTTCATGCGTCCTGTCGTTGGCCGATTGCTGATGGCCGCCCCATGCGAACCACCCCTCCGGCTGTCGTCTCAAAAGTAAAATCGCGCGGCAAAGCATGGCTCGCCCCGCGAAGGCGCGGCCTATGACCGAAAATCCGGCGCAATGCAAGGATGGATTGGCGCTTGGGAGCCGCTCATTGCGGATACCAGAAGCGGGAATGACAGGTTTCGCATATGCCGTCCATCTTGTCTGACGCGTCGGCGAGCAGCGCCGCATCGCGTGTCTCGGCGGCCTTGATGAACAAGTCGGCAACCGAGGCGAGGGCGCGGGCGTTCTCGGTGAAGGCTTTCGGCTCCTTGTCGATATAGCCTTGCACGGCAATTGCGCTCGCCGCGCCGGGGGCATCCTGGTCTTGCAGCTTCATTCCCGGGGGACCGACGATGACACGTGCGGGGCCGGCGAGAGACGTCGCCGCCTCCTTCACCGTCCGCGCGGCCGCGAGGAGGGATCGCCAGTCCTTCTCATCCAGCTTCGAGGCGTCCGGATTGCCCTCGTCATCGGTGCCCTTGTTGCCCGCATCCCAGAGCGCCTGCGCCTGTGGTGCGACCACGTCCTTCATCAACGGCGCGAGATAGTCGGGGAGATCGCTTGCCTGTACGGCAGTAAAGGTCGCGACCAGCGCAGCAGCAACGAAAATGCCTGCCTTCATCTCACCCATCCCCTCGAATGCGGGCGCCCGGCCCATCGCAGGCAGCATGGCCGGGAAAGGCGCGCCTCGCTTTGACAAAGCTCAAGCGAGCAGCCTTTCGGCGCGGCGTGCGCCGGTGCTTGCGCCCACCGTCATGGGGGACTAGTGCGCGGGGCTTTGAAATGAAGAGGGACTTGCCGCCATGCGCGCATTCATCTTTCCCGGGCAGGGCAGCCAGTCGGTCGGCATGGGCGCCGCGCTCGCAGCGGCCTCGCCCGTCGCCCGACAGGTCTTCGAGGAAGTCGACGAGGCGCTGGGACAGCATCTTTTCCGGTTGATGAGCGAAGGTCCGGAGGCGGACCTGACGCTGACGGAGAATGCCCAGCCCGCGATCATGGCCAATGCGCTCGCCACCTTGCGCGTGCTGGAGGTGGAGGGCGGTATCGCCATCTCCGACAAGGCGCAGGCGGTCGCCGGGCACAGCCTCGGCGAATATACCGCGCTCTGCGCGGTCGGCGCGTTCGATCTCGGCACCACGGCGCGGCTGCTGAAGACGCGCGGCCGAGCCATGCAGGAAGCGGTTCCGGTTGGCGAGGGCACCATGGCTGCTCTGCTCGGCGCGGACATAGAGAAGGCCGAGGCGCTGGCCGCCGAGGCGGCGCAGGGCGAGGTCTGCACCGTCGCCAACGATAATGATCCGAGTCAGGTCGTCATCTCCGGCCACAAGGGCGCGATCGACCGCGCTATCGGGATGGTGAAGGATTACGGCATCAAGCGGGGCATATTGCTGCCGGTCTCCGCGCCCTTCCATTGCCCGCTGATGCAGCCCGCTGCCGACGCAATGGCGCAGGCCCTGGCCGCGACGGAGTCGCCCGGCGCCTTCCTGCCGGTCTATGCCAATGTGACTGCCGCCCCTGTGACCGACGCCGCCACCATCCGCGAGCGCCTCGTCCAGCAGGTCACCGGCCGCGTGCGCTGGCGCGAGAGCATCGCCGCGATGTGGGACGCGGGCATCACCGATTATGTCGAGTTCGGCGGCAAGGTGCTGGGGCCGATGGTCAAGCGCATCGCGCCGGACGCCACGGTAACCAGCGTGATCACCATGGACGATATAGAGGCCCTGGTCGGGCGGATCTGAGATAGAGGAGCAAGGGTCATGTTCGATCTGACGGGAATGACGGCGCTGGTCACCGGCGCGAGCGGCGGCATCGGTTCGGAGATTGCGAAGGCGCTGGCCGCGCAGGGGGCGAGGCTCGCCCTCTCGGGCAGCAATATCGGCAAGCTGGAGGCGTTCGCTGCGGAACTGGGCGGCGACCATGTCTGCGTGCCTTGCGACTTGGGCGACGCGGCGGCGGTCGACGCGCTCGTGCCGACGGCGACAGAGGCGCTGGGCGGGAAGCTCGACATTCTGATCAATAATGCCGGCGTCACGCGCGACAATCTCATCATGCGCATGAAGGATGAGGAATGGGCGCAAGTGCAGGCGATCAACCTTGAAGCCGCCTTCCGCCTTATCCGCGCCGCCGCGCGTCCGATGATGAAGGCCCGCTTTGGCCGTGTGATCTCGATCACCAGCGTCGTGGGCGTCACCGGCAATCCGGGGCAGGCCAATTATGCCGCATCGAAAGCCGGCCTCATCGGCATGAGCAAGAGCCTCGCGCAGGAGCTGGCGAGCCGCGGCATCACCGTCAATTGCGTCGCGCCCGGTTTCATCCGCTCAGCCATGACGGACGCGCTCAATGACGCGCAGAAGCAGGCGATCCTCAGCCGTATCCCGGCCGGAACCCTTGGCGAAGGCAGCGACATTGGCGCCGCCGTGGTCTATCTTGCGAGCCGCGAAGCAGGCTATGTGACCGGCCAGACGCTGCATGTTAACGGCGGCATGGCGATGATTTGAACGAAGCGGAGGGGGCGGCGCATGCGAGGACGTTTCGGGATTGGAGCGCTCTGCCTCACGTTGCTGTCGCTCCCCGCGCAGGCGGCGGAGAATCTCGCCTGCGTGACCAAGGTCGTCGACCAGAAGCTCGCCCGCAATATCTTCAAGGCCTATCGCGCGGACCAGAATATCGGCGAGGCGCTGATGGCGCGGGTCGGGGACAAGGTGGCCGCCTGCTCGGCCGCCAACGACTGGTCCGAAGAGGCGCTGGAAAGTGCGATTCGCGTGGTGCTCGGCCAGATTCTCACAAGCGGCGTGCTGGGGGAGCTCAAGCCCTTTCGGGTGAAGCCCGATGCCCTGCGCAACTCCACGGACCGCTTCCTCTCGACTCTGCCGGAAGAGAAGCTGCGCCTCTTCGTCGATGGCGAGCTGACCGGCGAGGAGGGCGGCGACATTGTAAAACAGCTACTTGGCGACGAGGTCATCCGGCTCTCGCAGATCAACGACAAGCTGGGCAGCCTCATTGGCGAATATGCGGCCGGACGCGCCAACGAGACGTTTTTCACTGCGCAGTTCGCACGGCAATGAGCGGGACGGCCCCTGCTCCAAGCCTCTTGTCACGTTCCTCCCTAGCCACTAGGGCATCTTCCGAATTGCAGACTAACAAGTAAAGGACCACCCATGAGTGAGACCGCGGATCGCGTGAAGAAGATCGTCGTCGAGCATCTCGGCGTCGAGGCGGACAAGGTTACCGAAGACGCGAGCTTCATCGACGATCTCGGTGCCGACAGCCTGGACATCGTCGAGCTGGTCATGGCCTTCGAGGAAGAATTCGGCGTTGAGATCCCTGATGATGCGGCCGAGAAGATCGCCACCGTCAAGGATGCGATCGATTTCATCGAGGGCAAGCAGTAAGCGCCGTCGCGCTTTGCTCGCATGAAGCGGGCAGGAATCAGGATGGAACGGCTCTCCGGTCGCGGGTTCGCTCGCCAGAGGAGGGCCGTTTCGCTTTTTGCCGGGCTGCGGGA
>JAFKLU010000306.1 GCA_017304105.1 Sphingomonadales bacterium | reverse complement strand
GCAGCGGCTGCTCGATCACGACGCGCGGATCGAACAACATGCCGACTGAGACGAAGAACAGCACCGCGAAGGCGTCGCGCAGCGGCAGCGTCTCCTCGGTCGCGCGGCGGGAGAGCGGCGTTTCGCCCAGGATCATGCCGGCGAAGAAAGCCCCGAGCGCGAAGGAGACGTCAAACACATAGGCCGATCCGGCCGCCACGCCCAGTGCGATGGCGAGCACAGCGAGGCGGAAGAGCTCGCGCGAGCCGGTATGGACCACCCAGTGCAGCGCGGCAGGGATGACGCGCCGCGCGACGATCAGCATGAAGGCGACAAAGCCGCCGACCTTGAGGAAGGTGGTGGCGATCGGCCACGCAATGGCGGAGAGGCCGCCAGTGGAGTTCGGGTTGTTCGCGATCCCGGCAAGCACGGGCAGCAGCACGAGCGCCAGCACCATCGCCAGATCCTCAACGATCAGCCAGCCGACCGCGATGCGCCCGCGCTCGGTGTCCACCAAATCGCGCGCTTGCAGGCTGCGTAACAGCACCACGGTGCTGGCGACGGAGAGCGCGAGGCCGAAGACGAAGCCGGCCAGCATGTCCCAGCCCAGACTCCAGGCGAGCCCCATGCCGAGCAGCGTCGCCACCGCGATCTGCGCGATGGCGCCCGGCACGGCGATCTTGCGCACGTCCAGCAGGTCCTTCAGCGAGAAGTGCAGGCCGACGCCGAACATGAGCAGGATGACGCCGATCTCGGCGAGTTCGTTGGCGAGGTGACTGTCGGCGACGAAGCCGGGCGTGAACGGGCCGACGATCACGCCGGCGAGCAGATAGCCGGCGATCGGCGAGACGCGCAGGCGCATGGCGATGGCGCCCATGATGAATGCGGCGACGAAGCCGGCGACGATGGTGGCGATGAGTGGCGTGTAATGCGGCATCAGTGGGTCACTGTTCCTGTCCTGATATGTCGGCGATGAGGGAACGGGGGAGGTGGGACGCCGCCGCCCCCTTGGGGAGAGGCTGCGGCGTCCGCCCTAGCCGGCCAGGCGCAAGGCGAGGCTCGCAAGGCCGAGCGCGACCACCCCGAGGGCGGCGAACACGACCGGTGCGAACCACCAGGGCGGCCGAGGGGACTCTTCGTCCTGTTCCATCATCTTGGTTCCCTTGGTTGGAGGGATCCCTGTTCAATGCGATGTCCGGCCCGGAGCGGGCCGTCAGCTGATCGCCTGTGGCGGCGCGCGCGGTCTGGCGCGCGTGATCTCATCAATGCCTGGCGACGGGGCGGCGACGCGGCCGCTGTCGGGATGGGGATATTGGCGTGCCGCGCCGCCGGTTTCGAGCGGCGCCGAGGGGAGGGACGCGAAGAGCGGCGTTGCTTTCGCGATGGGCGTTGCGGCGCTGCCCTCGTCGCTCGTGACCGATAGCCGAACGACAGCCTGCGTCCGGCCGCGCAGTGCCACGGCGCTGGTCGTGGGATCGAACGCCGAGCCGGTGGCGCGGCTCGCCGGCGGGCCGGACGCGCACAGCGCCGGCACGACGGCGCTCGCGAGCGCCAGCAGCAGCGCGACGACGAACCAGCGGCTGTTCCGCCATCCGTTCGCGATCATGCTCTTTGGCCCATCCATCGCGGCAGTGTAGCGCACGAGGGCTGAATGGGAAATGACGCATTTTAGCGCCCGTTCGATGGGACAACCGGCGGGTCGGTCTTTCCGCTCGCTCCTATTGCGCTTCCGCCAGCGCGGCCTTCACCAGCGCCTGCGCCGTCCACAGCTTGAGCGCGCCGGCCTGCGCCTCGTCGATACCCAGCACGTCCTTGCAGACGATCAGGGACTCGGTGCCGATGATCAGCGCCAGCGCCTGGGCCAGCCGCTCGAACGCGGCCTCGCCCAGCCGCGCGCGGGCAGGAGCGAGCGCCAGTTCGATGAGCGGCGTGCGCCGGTTCTGGCGCACGGGCTCGCCGTCCGCACTATGGGGCTGCGTCACGCTGGAGGCGAGCATCAGGCGCAGCGCCGGTTCATGCGCCAGCACCATGGCATGCACCGCCCGCTCCGCGCGGACGATCCGTTCGGCCGGGTCGGTGCTTTCATCGCCGAACAGCGTCTGCGCGTCGGGGAAGGCGATGTGCAGCGATGCCTCGACGAGCAGGGCCTCGATGCTGGGGAAATAGCGATAGGCCGTCGCCCGTGAGACGAGCGCCTCCTGCGCGACATCCTCCAGCGTCGGCGTCTGGCCCTGCCCGGCGAGGCGGGCGGCCGCGTCCAGGATCGCCTTGCGCGTGCGCCTGCGCTGGTTCGAGCGGCCAGCTTCGCGGGCAGGCATCAGGCGGCGAGCTGCTGCTGGATCGCGCCCAGATCGAGCCACACATTCTCGCGGCTTATCTGCCCCTCGTCGCTGAACTCGACGACATGCAGCAGCCGGAATTCGAGCGGGCGGCCATGGCCCTCAATGCCGAAGGGCTTGCCCGGCGCGGTGCCGCTCCAGACGGAGTCGTCGACAAGGAAATTCTCGCCATAAAGACGACGCAAACTCCGCACCCCATGGCTCGTGAGCTGGCCGAACAGCCCCTCATAAAAGCCGCGCGCGCCATCGGGGCCGAGGGTCGGCCCGGTCGGTGAGCCGACGATATCGTGCACCACGTCCTGCGTCAGCGTGGAGAGCACGCCTTCTATATCGTCCCGCGCCTCATAGCCGAAATGCTCGTCCATCTTCGCGTCCATCTGCTCGCGTGTGAGCGCCATCGTGATCCTGCTCAGATGTTGAGATAGGTTTTCTATAATGAGACAATAATCGCATGTAAAGATAATTGTCCCATGACGGCGAAGATGATGGGCGTGGACACCGCCCGCAGTTGCGATCCGCGCCATTTTCCGCTAAGGGCGCCGCCACATCACGTGGGCACCCCTCGGGGGAGGCTCGCCATCAACCAGAGAGACATAATGAGCCCCCGTCCCAACGCTCTGCGGAACGTTGCCATCATCGCGC
Source organism: Sphingomonadales bacterium (assembly GCA_017304105.1). Taxonomy (GTDB): domain Bacteria; phylum Pseudomonadota; class Alphaproteobacteria; order Sphingomonadales; family Sphingomonadaceae; genus Sphingobium. The sequence goes on along the minus strand of JAFKLU010000306.1, from coordinate 2,913 downwards.
ACGTCGATCATGGCAAGACCACCCTCGTCGATCAGCTTTTCCGTCAGTCCGGCACCTTCCGCGACAATCAGCGCGTGGAAGAAAGAGCCATGGACTCCAATGACCTGGAGAAGGAGCGCGGGATCACCATTCTGGCCAAGCCGACCTCGGTCGAATGGGCCGCGCCCGATGGCAGCCTTACGCGCATCAACATCGTCGACACGCCCGGCCACGCCGACTTCGGCGGCGAGGTGGAGCGCATCCTCTCGATGGTCGACGGCGTGATTCTGCTGGTGGACAGCTCCGAAGGCGCGATGCCGCAGACCAAGTTCGTGACCGGCAAGGCGCTCGCGCTCGGCCTGCGTCCCATCGTCGTGGTCAACAAGGTCGACCGGCCGGACGAGCGCATCCAGGAAGTGCTGGACGAGGTGTTCGACCTGTTCGTGTCGCTGGAGGCGACCGACGAGCAGCTCGATTTCCCGGTGCTCTACGCATCGGGCCGCAACGGCTATGCCAGCGAGGACCCCTCGCTGCGCTCGGGCACGCTGCAGCCGTTGTTCCAGAAGATCGTGGACCATGTCCCGCCGCCCTCGCTCGATCAGGACGCGCCGTTCAGCTTCCTCGTGACGCTGCTGGATCGCGATAACTTCCTCGGCCGCGTGCTCACCGGCCGCGTGCAATCAGGCACCGTCAAGGTGAACCAGCCCATCCATGCGCTCGACGCGGATGGCAAGGTGATCGAGACCGGCCGCGCCTCCAAGCTGATGGCGTTCCGCGGGCTTGACCGCGTGCCGGTCGAGGAGGCCAAGGCGGGCGACATCATCAGCCTCGCCGGCCTTGCCGTCGCGACTGTCGCCCACACCATCGCCGACACCAGCGTCTCCACGCCGATCAAGGCCCAGCCGATCGACCCGCCGACGCTCTCCATGCGCTTTGCGGTCAACGATTCGCCTATGGCCGGCCGTGAGGGCGACAAGGTGACCAGCCGCATGATCCGCGACCGCCTGCTGCGCGAAGCGGAGAGTAACGTCGCGATCAAGATCACCGAGAGCGCGGACAAGGACAGCTTCGAGGTCGCCGGTCGCGGCGAGCTTCAGCTCGGCGTGCTTATCGAGACGATGCGCCGCGAGGGCTTTGAGCTCGGCATTTCGCGTCCGCGCGTGCTGTTCGGCGAGGACGAGCAGGGCAATCGCACCGAGCCTTACGAGACCGTGGTGATCGACGTGGACGATGAGTTCACCGGCACGGTCGTCGACAAGATGAACATCCGCAAGGGGATGACCGACATGCGCCCCTCCGGCGGCGGCAAGACGCGCATCACCTTCTCGGCGCCTTCGCGCGGCCTGATCGGCTATCATGGCGAGTTCCTGAGCGATACGCGCGGCACCGGCATCATGAACCGGCTGTTCGAGAAATATGGCCCCTACAAGGGCAAGATCGAGGGCCGGAAGAACGGCGTGCTCATCTCCAACGGTGCGGGCGAGGCTGTGGCCTATGCGCTCGGCCCGCTTGAGGAGCGCGGCATCCTGTTCGTCGGCGTGGGCGAAGCGCTCTATGAGGGCATGATCATCGGCGAGAACGCCAAGCCCGAGGATCTCGAAGTCAACCCGATGAAGTCCAAGGCGCTGACCAACTTCCGTGCCAGCGGCAAGGACGACAGCATCCGCCTGACCCCGCCCAAGCGCATGACGCTGGAGCAGGCCATCGCCTATATCGACGATGACGAGATGGTCGAGGTGACGCCCAAGAACATCCGCCTGCGCAAGCGCTTCCTTGATCCCAACGAGCGCAAGCGCCAGAGCCGCAAGAGCGAAGCAGAGCGGGCAAGCGGCGCGGCATAATAGAGCGGTCATCGGGAAAAATTCCCGGATTGCCTGGGATAATTTGGAACCCCACATACTTGGGGTTATTCCAGCAATCACAGGAGATTCCCGATGAAACGCATGCTTTTGGCTGCCTCCCTGGTCTGCGCACTTTCGTTGCCAGCTCTGGCGGATGCACCTTTGAGTGCAGAAGAACAAAAGCAGGCGACCGCAGCCGCCGCAGCTTGGGGCTGTGAAGGCGGCAAATGGGAAAAGGAAACTGAAGCCACTGGCGTCTACGAACTCGACGACGCCAAGTGCAAGGACGGCGCGGCCTACGACCTGAAGTTCGATAAGGACTTCAAGCTGCGCAGCATCACCGCCGACTGATCAATTTTCCTCCCTGGACTTGGTGAGCGCACGAGACCTAAGCGGGCCTCGTGCGTTTTTGTTTCCGTTGACTTGAATGGCGAGCTTTCGGATTGTGGATTCGATCCCGAAATCGCCTGGAAGATGATTCGCCGTGATCTGGCCCAAAGGCGTTACGCCGACCCCTGCCTTTGAACGCGCGGCCAGCTTTCTGGAACAGCCCGGCGGCAATCTTTTCGTGACCGGCCGCGCCGGCACCGGAAAAGCCACGCTTCTGAAAGCGCTGCGCGACGTCTACGCCGACCGCATGGTTGTACTGGCGCCGACGGGTCTGGCCGCCATCAACATTGGCGGTCAGACAATTCACTCATTCTTCGGTTTTCCGCCGCGCCTGATTCAGGAAAGCGACATCAAGCGCAGCCGCAACGGCCGCGTGATGCGTAAGCTCGAGTTCCTCGTCATCGACGAAGCTTCGATGGTGCGCTCGGATCTGATGTGGGGCATCGACCGGGCGATGCGCGTGAACCGCGGCCGTCCGCGCGAAGCCTTCGGCGGCGCCCGCGTGCTTCTGTTCGCTGATCTTCATCAGCTGCCGCCCGTGATCCAGGAACCCGAGGTGCTCGTGCATCTCACCGAGACCCACGGCAGTCCGTTCTTCTTCCTCATCGACGCGCTGCGAGAAGGCGCCGGCACAGCGCTGCTCGAACTGACGCAAATCTTCCGCCAGACCGACGACGATTTGATCCGCGTCCTCAACGCCGTC
>JAFKLU010000305.1 GCA_017304105.1 Sphingomonadales bacterium | reverse complement strand
TGACGTTCATGTTGGACTGCGTGCCGCTGCCGGTCTGCCAGATGACGAGCGGGAACTGATCGTCATGCTGGCCGCCGATCACCTCCGCCGCTGCCGTGTCGATCGCATCGGCCAGCTGCGCGTCCAGCCCGTGCGCCCGGTTCACCCGCGCCGCCGCGCGCTTCACGATGGCGAGCGCATGGACGATGCCGATCGGCATGCGCTCGCTCGCACCGAAGGGGAAGTTCTCGATGCTGCGCTGCGTCTGCGCGCCCCAATAGGCCTGCGCGGGCACCGCGATGATGCCGATGCTGTCACTCTCGCTGCGGGTCTCGCTCACTTGGGTCTCCCTGGACAGGATGCCTGCCCGATGGGGCATGGCTCAAGAGCTGAAACAAGCCACAGGCTCATGCGTTGCCTGTCGACCATGACCGTTCAACGCCCGGGCACCTCATGCCACAATCGCTGATTTTCGTCGACGACAGTCTGCCCGGCATCGGCCGCCGCCGGGTCAGAGGGAATTGGGCCTATTTTGATGCGGCGGGCGAGCGCATCATAGACCGCGAGGAAATCGACCGGCTCAACCACATCGGCCTCCCGCCCGCTTATACCGATGCTTGGTTCGCCCCGAGCGCGCAGGCGCACATCCTGGCGACCGGCATCGACGCGAAGGGGCGCAAGCAATATCGCTACAACCCGGCGTTCACCGCCGCCCGCGATTCCCTCAAGTTCGAGAGTTGCGCGCAGTTCGGCCGGCTTCTTCCGCTGATCCGCGCGCGGGTCGAGGATGATCTGGCGGGGCGCGACCTCTCCCAGCAACGCGCCATCGCCTCCATCGTGCGGCTGCTCGATTCCGGGCGCATCCGTGTCGGGAATGAGGCCTATGCCCGGTCCAACAAGAGCTTCGGCGCCACCACCTTGCGCAACCGCCATGCGAAGATCGCGGGCGGCAAGCTGCTGCTGCGCTTCAAGGCCAAATCGGGCAAGCAATGCGAACTGCGCGTGAGCGACAAGGGCCTCGTCCGCTTCGTCAAACAGATGCAGGATCTGCCCGGCCAGCATCTCTTCCAATATGTGCGCGATGATGGCCAGATCTCGCCCGTCACCTCATCGGACGTGAACGGCTATATCCGCGAGACGATGGGCGCGGACTTTACGGCCAAGCACTTCCGCACCTGGACGGCGAGCGCGCTGGCGTTCGAGTGGCTGGCCAACGAAACCCAAAGCGCAGGCATCCGGGCGATGCTGGGCTTCGTCGCAGAGCATCTCGGCAACACGCCGGCCATTGCGCGCAAATCCTATGTCCACCCCGCGATGATCGAAGTGGCCAAAGACAGCCCCCTCGCCTTTCGCGAAAATCTGCGCCTGCCGAGGAAGACCCGCTGGCTCAACCGCTACGAACGCGGGCTGATCGCCTATCTGGAGGGCACGCAATAGCGCGGCCAGTTTGCCCGATCCGGCGGCAATCGCCTGTTCCCGCTTTGGCCGCATCGCCCCACGCGCTATGATGGGCGCCCAACCCGAGCAACCGCAGGTGGATCATGCAGCCAGACGAGGACCAGCAGCAGCCCAGCGCATCCGACATGTCCGACAAGGCGGCGCACCCCGTGCCGGAGGTGCGCGACGCCGGCCCCGACGCCATGAAGGACAAGCCGGTGCGCAAGTGGGAGAAGGTGGACGAGGCGAGCGACGAGTCCTTCCCCGCGAGCGATCCGCCCGCTTACTGAGCCGCGACCGGCGCGTCCGCGCGCGAGACCTCGATCTTGCAGATCTGCCCGCCGCGCAGCGCATAAGCGACGCGCACGTGCGACTGCACGGCCTCGCCCTTGGCCAGCGGCGCCACCACGAAGTCGGGCGCGTCCTCCTGCGCCACGAAAGTGCTGGTGCAATCGACCACGATCCGCTCGTCGCTGATCTCCAGCCTGTGGATGGTCAGATGCTCGCGCACGCGGCGGAACATGCCGGCGTAGAAGTCGCAAATGGCCTGACGCCCGTCCATGAGCGGCAGCACCGGCAGCTTGAGCGTGCAATCCTCGGTATAGTAGCGCCCGGCCCGCTCCATGTCCCCGCCGCTGAATGCCGCCGCATAGGCCGCATAGGCCGCGCGCCCGCCGGGATGGGCGGAGAGCATCGGCGCCTTGATGACATTCTGCTCGGCCGGCCATGTCATCGAGCAAAGCTCCTGGATGAGCCCCGCTTCATTGAGCTTGTAGGTGACGAAGAAGCGCACGGTGAGGATGTCGCCCGGCATCAACGGCGCGAACGGAAAGTCCGGGCGCGGCGCGGTGCAGATGAAATCCATGTCGAGATCCACGAACAGCCGGTCGCCCTGGTTCATCACCACCCGCGGCCGCACCACCTCGCGCACCCCGTCATGCGCCCAGCGCAGGAAGGCGAGCAGGCCGTCGCGTCCCCGGCTCGTGCGCGTGCCGCCATACATTACGCAGTCCGGCGCAAACCATTGCTCCACCAGCGCCGCATCGTCGCCCTCGTTGAACGCGGCGATATAGTCATCATAGTTCATGCGCACTGGCCTTTTGCTGCTGGTCGCGGGCGAACCTGTCCGCCTGGCGCGCCATGCGGAGCAGCAGATCGTCGAACATCTGCAACTCCTGCGGGGATATGTCGGCGAGCAGCACCCCGTAGAAGTCGCGTCGCTGCTGGGAAACCCGGTCGTAGATTTCCTTGGCGCGCGGCGTCAGCACGAGCAGGCTGCTCTTGCGGTTGCGGGGATTGTCGACGCGGGTGAGCAGCCCCGCCTCCTCCAGCGAGCGCACCGCGCGGCTGACCTCGGCACGATCGACCAGCGCCGCCGTCGAAATCTCGCTCGCGCTGCGCGATCCCATGATCGCCAGATGCGCCAGCACGCGCCATTCGGCGAGCGAGACGCCGCCCAGCTCCCGGATATATTGCACCGAGAGCCGGTCGAGCATCTTGCCGAGCATCAGCAGGCGATAGGGCAGATGCCGCTCGTCGAAGATGCTCCAGGCCTCCTCAAGGGGCCCGGTCTGCGCCGTTTTCTGCGTCGCCCCCCAGTTCTCGTTCATCAGAGCGCCACGCTCACGGCCTTGAGCTCGGTATAGGCCTCGATACCGGCCTTGCCGTTCTCGCGGCCCCAGCCGGATGCCTTGAAGCCGCCCAGCGGCAGGGCCGGGTCCACGCCGCCCGATCCGTTGATGCGGATCGTGCCGGCCTTCAGGCGCCGGGCCAGCTTGTGCGCCGTGGTGATGTTCTGCGTGTAGATGGAGGCGGAGAGGCCGAATTCGGTCTCGTTGCCACGCCCCGCAAGCGCTTCCAGATCCTCGTCGTCGCCAAAGCGCATGGCGCAGAGCACCGGGCCGAAAATCTCCTCCTTGCGCACCCGCATGTCCGGCTTGGTGTCGAGCAGCACGGTCGGCTGGACGAAGTAGCCGCCCTCATAGCCCTCGCCCTTCAGCGCGTCGCCGCCCACCAGCACGCTGGCGCCTTCATCGCGTCCGGACTGGATGTAGCCGGTCACGCGCTCAAGCTGCGTGGCGCTCACCAGCGGGCCGATCATCGTATCGGCATTGAGCGTCTGGCCGACCTTCATGCCCCTCGCCATGTTGGTCACGCCTTCCAGCACCTGATCGGCCACCTTCTCGTGCACGAACAGGCGCGAACCGGCGGCGCAGACCTGTCCGGCATTGAAGAAGATGCCCATCGCGGCCGCTGGAATGGCCTTGGAGAGATCGGCGTCGGCGAAGATGTAGGTGGGCGACTTGCCGCCCAGCTCCAGCTGCACGCGCGCGAAATTGCTCTTGGAGGCCTCGATGATCGCCTTGCCGGTTACGGTCGAGCCGGTGAAGGAGATCTTGTTGATGCCCGGATGGCTGGCCAGCGCCGCACCCGTCGTGCGGCCAAGGCCCGTCACGATATTGACCACGCCCGCCGGAATGCCGGCTTCCAGGATCAGCTCGCCCAGGCGCAGCGTGGAAAGCGGCGTCTGCTCGGCGGGCTTGACGACGACTGTGCAGCCCGCCGCCAAGGCCGGCGCAAGCTTGCCCACCGCCATGACCAGCGGGAAGTTCCACGGCACGATCTGCGCGCAGACGCCGACCGGCTCGCGCAGCACATAGCTGAACCATTCGCCCGGCGCGCTGATCTCGTTCGTCTCGCCCGCAATCTTGCTCGCCCAGCCGGCATTGTAGCGCAGCTGCCCCACGGCGCCGGCCACGTCGACCATGCGCGAGAACTGGATCGGCCGGCCCACGTCCAGCGTCTCCAGTAGAGCCAGCTCCTCGGCATTGGCCTCGATCAGTTCGGC
>JAFKLU010000304.1 GCA_017304105.1 Sphingomonadales bacterium | reverse complement strand
CCGCATCAGCGTGATGGGCGGCGAACAGGCCGCCTCCGTCCTCGCCACGGTCAACCGCGACGCCGACAAATGGACGCCGGAGGAAGTCGAAGCCTTCAAGGCCCCGATCCGCGCGAAATTCGAGGAAGAAGGCGACCCCTGGTATGCCACCGCCCGCCTGTGGGACGATGGCATCATCGACCCGGCGCAGACGAGGGACGTCCTCGGCCTCGCCTTGGCGGCGACCCTGAACGCGCCGATCCCGGAGAAGGCAGCCTTCGGGCTGTTCCGGATGTGAGCGCGCGCCCATGCTGACCTCCCTCCTCATCGCCAACCGTGGCGAAATCGCCTGCCGGATCATCCGCACCGCACGCCGCCTCGGCATCCGAACGATCGCCGTCTACAGCGACGTCGACGCCAACGCCCTCCATGTTCGGCAGGCGGACGAAGCCGTCCACATCGGCCCCTCCCCCGCCCGCTCATCCTATCTCGCCGCCGACAGGATCATCGCCGCCGCGCTCCAGACCGGCGCGCAGGCGATCCACCCCGGCTACGGCTTCCTCAGCGAGAATGCCGACTTCGCCGAGGCGGTCGTCGAGGCCGGCCTCATCTGGGTCGGCGCAACACCGCACGCCATCCGCGCCATGGGCCTCAAGGACGCGGCCAAGGCGCTGATGCAGCAGGCCGGGGTTCCCGTCACGCCCGGCTATCTTGGCGAGGACCAGTCCCCCGAGCGCCTGCGATCGGAGGCCGACGCCATCGGCTATCCCGTCCTGATCAAGGCAGTGGCGGGCGGCGGCGGCAAGGGCATGCGCCGGGTCGACGACCCTGCCGATTTCGCCGACGCCCTTGCATCCTGCCGCCGCGAAGCCGCGTCCTCATTCGGCGACGAGCGCGTCCTCATCGAGCAATATGTCCTCTCTCCCCGCCACATTGAGGTGCAGGTTTTCGGCGACACGCAGGGCAATATCGTCCACCTCTTCGAGCGCGACTGTTCCCTCCAGCGCCGCCACCAGAAGGTGATCGAGGAAGCCCCCGCGCCGGGCATGGACGAGGCAACGCGCGCCGCCCTGTGCGCCGCCGCCGTGCGCGCCGCGCAGGCAGTCGATTATGTCGGCGCCGGCACCGTAGAGTTCATCGCGGATGCCAGCCAGGGCCTTCGCGCCGACCGCATCTGGTTCATGGAAATGAACACCCGCCTGCAGGTCGAGCATCCCGTCACCGAGGAGATTACCGGCGTCGATCTGGTGGAATGGCAGCTGCGTGTCGCGTCCGGCGAGCCGCTGCCGCTCGGGCAGGAAGCGCTGTCGATCAACGGTCACGCTATCGAGGCGCGGCTCTATGCCGAAGACCCGGCCAAGGGCTTCCTGCCCGCTCCCGGCTCGCTCCGGTATATCCGCTTCCCGCCCGGTCTGCGGATCGAAACCGGCGTGACGAGCGGCGACGAGATCAGCGCCTTCTACGATCCGATGGTCGCCAAGGTGATCGCTCATGCGGACACGCGGGAAGCCGCGCTCGAAGCGCTTGCCCATGGCCTCGCCGGGCTGAGCGCATGGCCGCTGCAGACCAATGGCTGGTTCCTCGTCAATCTCCTCACTGCCTCCACTGTCTGGGCCGGAACGGCGACGACCGCCTTCATCGGAGAAGAGCAGGATTTGCTGACATGGCCCGATCCACCCTCGGATGCGCTCTGGGCCGCGGCGGCCACGCAGTTGCTGGACGACGAGCGCGCCCTTCAGGATGACCGGGTGCCCGCTGTGTGGCGCAGCCAGAGCGGCTTTCGCCTCAATGCCGATCCCTCGGCTCACATCTGGCTGCGCTGCGGCGAGGAAGTGCGCCGCGTCCCGCTCCGATCCGGGGAGAGCGCCACGATCCCGGCGATCCCGGCGAGCCGAATCCCGGATGGGCCATGGCTCCTGACCGAAGGCGGCAGAACCTTCGCTTTCGAGCGCGCCCGGCACGATGGCGCCGCCACCGGCCCCGCATCGGACGGCGCCATCCTCGCCCCCATGCCCGGCCGCATCATCGCGGTGGATGTCACCAATGGCCAGTCCGTCATCAGGGGCCAGAAGCTGCTCACTCTGGAAGCCATGAAAATGGAACACAGCCTCACCGCCCCGTTCGATGGAACCGTGGCCGAACTGAATGCGATCGCCGGCGCGCAGGTGCAGGTCGATGCCCTGCTCGCCCGGATCGAGCCGGCCAGCGAGACATGAGCAGCGCCAGGCTCCCCCCTTTCTTTCCACGATGAAGGCCTGATCCTATGACCGCCCGCTATTTCGACGAACTCACCATCGGCGACCTGATCGTCCACCCGATCCGCCGCACCGTCACCGAGACCGACAATCTTCTCTGGTCCACCATGACGCACAATCCCCAACCGCTGCATCTCGATATCGAGGCGGCGCGGGCATCGGAATTCGGGCAGATCCTCGTCAATTCCACCTTCACGCTCAGCCTGATGGTCGGCCTCTCGGTCGAGGGCACCACGCACGGGCCGCTCATCGCCAATCTCGGCTTCGACAAGGTTGTGCTGCCCAAGCCGGTGTTCATCGGCGACACGCTGCGCTGCGAAAGCACGGTGACCGCGCTGCGCGAGAGCAAGTCGCGGCCCCATGCCGGCATCGTCACCTGGGAACACCGCCTGTCCAACCAGCGCGACGAGATCGTCTGCCAAGGGCTGCGCACCGCCATGCTCAAGAAGAGCAGCGCCGCATGAGAGGCCTGCGCTCGCTGCTGTTCGTGCCCGGCGACCGGCCGGAGCGTTTCGCCAGAGCAGCGGCGAGCGGCGCGGACGCGGTGATCCTCGACCTGGAGGACTCCGTCCTGCCCGAGCGCAAGGCAGACGCCCGGGCCGCCGTCGCGGACTGGCTCGCGGCCGAGCGCGCCGTGCCCGCCATCGTGCGCGTGAACCCCATTGGCAGCGACCAGATCCAGGCAGACGTGGCTTGCCTGCAGGGCGCTGCCGCGCCGGACGCGATCATGCTGCCCAAGGCGGAAGGGGCCGCCTCCATCGCCGGGCTCGACGGCTTGCTCGGCGATCTCGATCCGCCAATCATCCCCATCGCCACCGAGACGCCAGCCGCCATCTTCGAGCTCGGCTCCTACCGGGCCTGCGCGGATCGGCTCGCCGGCCTCACCTGGGGCGCGGAGGATCTGCCCGCCGCGATCGGCGCCGCCACCGCGCGCGAGGAGGACGGCCGCTACACCCCGCCCTATGAGCTGGTGCGCAGTCTCACCCTGTTCGCCGCCCACGCCGCCGCCGTGCCCGCCATCGATACGGTCTTCCCCGCCATCAGGGACGAAGCGGGCCTTGCCGCCTATGTCGCCCGCGCGTGCCGCGATGGCTTCACCGGCATGCTTGCCATCCACCCCGCGCAAGTGCCGCTCATCAATGCCGGCTTCACCCCCGATGCGGCGGAAATTGCCCGTGCCCGCGCCGTGATCGCCGCGTTCGAGGCCAATCCCGGCGCCGGAGCGCTGGCGCTCGACGGCAAGATGATCGACCGGCCGCATCTCGTGCTGGCCCGGCGGTTGCTGGCGACCCTGGAAAAAATATCGACCGGTACATAAATAGCCCTTGCAGCGCGCCGCCAGATTACTATACTGATCGATACAGAAAGAGCGCGCCCCCGCGCCCCTTCTGCTCAACAGACCTCAGGTCACCACCGAAAGGGGGTGCCAGTCCCGTCGCCTCGCCCGCGAGGCGGGCGATGTGCGGCTGCGCCCTGACGAAAGGAAAAGATAATGAACCGCACCCTGATCGCCAGTCTTCTGGCGGCCGCTACGCTCGTGCCCGCCGCGGCCCATGCGCAGGAGTTCCAGGGCCCCTATGTTGGCGTGCAGGCCGGCTGGAACCATGACATCGCCATCAACGACAAGAAGGATGCCGTGGTCGGCGGCGTCTATGCGGGCTATGACCAGCAAGTGACCCCCAACGTCGTGCTCGGCGTGGAAGGCGGCTTCTCCCTTGCCGCCAGCGACCGCATCGGCCCTGCCGGCAGCAACAGCGCCACGGTCGATCCGCTCCACAGCTTCGATGTCTCCGCCCGCGCCGGCTATGTCGTGGGGGGCAGCAACCTGCTCTACGTCCGTGGCGGCTATGAGAACAGCCGCGCCCGCGTGAGCACCATCGCGGCGAATGTGGCGAGCAGCAACCTGAAGACCTTCGATGGCTGGTTCGTGGGCGGCGGCGCCGAGCGCAAGCTCTCCGACAAGGTCTCGGCGCGCCTCGAATATCGCTTTGCCGATCTGGGCTCGGATGATCGCAAGTTCCAGCGCCATCAGGTGCTGGCCG
>JAFKLU010000303.1 GCA_017304105.1 Sphingomonadales bacterium | reverse complement strand
GATGAGCTCGACCGTGTCGGTCATTTCCTGCTCGATGGCGCGCGTGGCCGCGATGGCTGTGTCGAGGCGGGTGCGCTCGCGCATCACATCCTGCGCCTGCTTTGGGTTGTCCCACAGCGTGGGATCCTCGACGCGCGCATTGAGCTCGTCCAGGCGGCGCAGGGCGCGGTCCCAGTCCAGGAAGCGGCGCAGCAGATCGAGCGCGGCCTTGATATGCTCGACATGGGCCTCGGCTTCGGCGCGCATGGTGGAACTCCGTGAATCTCTAAAGAACCCGATATAGGGCCAAGCGCTGCCCGATGCGATGAGCAGCGCCGCAGGTCAAGGGATGACGCCGCTACACCCCGCGATTGCCGGCCCTAAGGAGGGGGATCGCCGGAGCCGTGAGGCATCGCTCGTTCACCCTCCCGAAACGGCTCAGAAGCGGTTTCCTTGAGCTTAACCCGCTTTTTACCGGCAGCCGAATATCGCAGAGCCCGTCGCAGGTGCGAGGGGGTACAGGTGGACAGGAAGAACATCAATCGAAGGACGGCGCAGGAGGCGATCCGCTTCCTCGACGTCCACATGCTGGATGCCACGCCGGCCAACTACACCTTCGCCTATCTTTATCTGACCGGCGCCAATGGATGGCTGCGCAGGGCCGTGGACGACATGACCGATGGCGGCGTGCGCCTCGGGCAGAAGGAAGTGGATGCGCTCATGGAGGCCGCGCCTGGCGAGACGGGGCATGGCGCGGCGGCGGTGATGGGCGGTCTCGACAAACATCAGACCGAGTTGCGCCACAATATCCTCTCCTTCGCCGATCTTACGACGACAGCGCTCACCAACACAGGCGAATTCGGCCGCGAACTGGCCGACAGCGCGCGGCATGCGAGCGGCAATGCGGACCTTACGCAGCTTATCGGCGCGATGATCGAGCGCACCACGGACATGGAGCGCCGGCTCGCGGAGACGCGCCGCGAGACCGAGCGGCTGCGCCAGGACCTCGACGCGGCGCGCGACGACGCGACGCGCGATGCGCTCACCAACCTGCCCAATCGCCGTGCCATCGACCGGCAGCTCAAGACCTTCGCCGAGGACGGCACGCCGATGGCGATCGCCTTTTGCGACATCGATCACTTCAAGTCGATCAACGACCGTTTCGGCCATGCAGTGGGGGACCGTGTGCTGAAGGCGGTCGCCGAGACGCTGGCTGAGGCGATGGCGCCCCATGTCGTGGGCCGGTTCGGCGGCGAGGAATTCCTGGTGGTGCTGCCGGGCGTGGATGGACACACCGCCTTCGAGCTGGTCGAAAGAGCCCGGGCCGCGCTCGGTGCCCGCGCCATGAAGGTGCGCGACACGGACGAGATGATCGGGCAGGTTACCTTCTCGGCCGGTATCTCTGTCTGCAAGGCCGATCCGGCAACGGCCCTGCGTGAGGCCGATACGCGCCTTTACGAAGCCAAGCATGCCGGTCGCAATCGGACCGTCTACAAAGAAGCCGCCTGACGCGGGCTGACTCTTTTGCCCGGTGCGCTAGAAGAGGTGCAACGAACAGGCAGGAGAGTCGGGACATGGACGCCATCGCTCAGGGCAAGCTCGCGGTGATCACGGGCGGTGCGAGCGGCATCGGCCTCGCGGCGGCACGGCGTTTCGCTGCTGCGGGCATGAAGATCTGCCTGATCGACTGGTCCGAGGAAGTGGCGCAGGTCGCGGCCGCTATCGAGGGCGATGTGACCGGCTTTCGCGCCGATGTGGCCGATGCGCAGGCCGTCGCCGCGCTGGCCGGGGAAATCCACAGCCGTTTCGGCCCGGCCTCGCTGCTCATGAACAATGCCGGCGTCGGCCGGGGCGGCGACGTGCTCTCCAATCCGGAAGGCTGGACCCGCGTACTCGGCGTCAACCTGTTCGGCGTGCTGCACGGCTGCCAGTCCTTCGTGCCCGCGATGATCGCGAGCGGCGCGCCCGGTATCGTCATCAACACGGGCTCCAAGCAGGGCATCACCCAGCCGCCGGGCGACACCGCCTATAATGTGAGCAAGGCGGGCGTGAAGGCGCTGACCGAGGGGCTGGCGCACACGCTGATGCAGCAGACCGGGAGCCGCGTCTCCGCGCATCTGCTCATCCCCGGCTTCACCCATACCGGCATGACCAGCGCTGGCGAGAAGCCCCCAGCCGCCTGGACGACCGATCAGGTGATCGACTTCATGCTGGAGAGCCTCGCGCGGGGCGACTTCTACATCCTCTGCCCGGACAATGACGTGACCCGCGCGATGGACGAGAAGCGCATTGCCTGGGCGGCGGGCGACATCATCGAGAACCGCCCGGCCCTCTCGCGCTGGCATCCGGACTGGGAAGCGCGGTTCGCGGCCTATATGGCGGGCAAATAGCCGCGCGGCGCAGGAGCGCGCTTACCTAAAGAGGACGGACCTCAGTAAATGCCGCCCTGTTCGCCGGCAAAGTCTCGGCTGACGACGCCGCGCGGCCCGGTGTTGCGCACCTCTTCCTTGGCGCGTTCGGCCATCTCGTCGCGGCGCATGGAGATGCGCGGCTCGGTTTCCGGCTTGAAGGCCTCCCAGATGATCGGCGCCTTGGGGTCGCTCGTCGGCCAGCCGCCGAACACGCGACGGCCCGAGCGCCGGTCGATGCGGACCATGCGCACGCCCGCGGGCGCCACGAACGGCGTCTTGGGCATGTCCTTGAGGATGGGCGCCATGGCGGATTTCCAGATCGGCGCGGCGGTGGTGCCGCCCTGCGCATAGCCGCCCAGATTGCGCGGCTGATCATAGCCCAGATACACGCCGGCGACGATATCCGGCGATCCGCCCACGAACCACACGTTGGTCGGGCCATTGGTGGTGCCGGTCTTGCCGAACAGGGGCCGGTCGAGATCGCGCAGCGTCGTCGCGGTGCCGCGCTGGATCACGCCCTCGGTGATGTGCACGACCTGATAGGCCGTCATCGGATTGATGGCGACACGGCCGGACAGGGGGAAGCGCGGCATCGCCTTGCCGTCCCAGTCCGGTGCATTGCAGCCTTCGCAGGGTTTCCAGTTCAGCGGCCAGATCACCTTGCCGTTGCGGTCCTGCACATAGTCCATGACCCTGGGCGTGAGCTGCCGCCCGTGGTTGGCGAGCATCGCATAGGCGTTGACCATGCGCTCGACCGTGGTCTCGCCCGCGCCCAGCGCGAAGGCGAGGTAGGGCTGATAATCGCCGATGCCCATCGACTTGATGGTGCGCACCACGCGCTCCATGCCGGTCTGCGAGGCGGCGCGCACGGTCATGAGGTTGCGCGACTGCTCCACGCCCCAGCGCATCGTCTGCGGGCCGGCGCCCGAGCCGGAGAAGTTGCGAAAGCATTTCTGGCCGAGATTGGCGCCCTGCCAGACGCAGAACGGCCCATCGACGATGATCGAGGCGGGCGTCATGCCGTTGTCGAGCGCCGCTGCATAGACGAACGGCTTGATGGTGGAGCCCGGCTGGCGCTGCGCCTGCGTCACGCGATTATAGGAGGAGAGGCGCGAATCGAAGCCGCCCTGCATGGCGTAGACGCGGCCGGTATGGACGTCCTCGATCATCATGCCGCCCGAGACGCCGGGAATGTTGCGCAGGGCGTAGCCGCTGCCCTCGGGCTTCACCACGATGATGTCGCCTGCCTTGAGCGAATCGAAAGTGGGGGCGCCGGTGCGCCGGTCCGTCAGCATCGCCAGCGCGCGGGGCAGGGTGGACGTGCTGCCGCCCGGCAGGCCGATCTGCGCCTCATTACCGGACTTGCCGAGCACCACGGCGACGCTCCAGTCGGCGTAATCCACGCCGATGTTGGAGCTGGCCAGCTCGCTCTGCCAGCGGCTCACATCGCTGACGTGGCCGACCGGGCCAGACCAGCCCTTGCCCGCATCGTAGCGCAGCAGGCCCTCGCGCAGCGCGCGCGTCGCCTGCTCCTGCATGAAGCGGTTGATCGGCGAGCGGACCCAGAGGCCGCCGGCATAGACGCTGTTCGGCCCTTTCTCGGCCGTCTCGCCGAACTGGGCGATGAGGCGGCGGCGGATTTCCTCGATATAATAGCCGCCGATGTTGGAATAGCCGGTGCCGCGCTGCGCCACCGTGCCGAGCGGCTGGCTGACGGCCGCGCGATATTGCGCGGCGGTGATGAAGCCATTGTCGCGCATTTCGCCAAGCGCCCAGTTCCGGCGCTCAAGCGCGCGATCCATGTGCACTTCGGGCCGGTAATTGGCCGGGCCCTTGGGCAGGATGGCCAGATAGGCGGCTTCGTGGAGCTTGAGGTCGCCCACGTCCTTGTCGAAATAGGCGCGGGCCGCCGCCTGC
>JAFKLU010000302.1 GCA_017304105.1 Sphingomonadales bacterium | reverse complement strand
GCATCCGGCCTTCCTCATCTTCAAGCGCACGCATGGTACGCCGCACCTGATCGGCGGCTGCGGCATCGGCGAGCGCGAAGATGGCGGCCTTGAGCTCGGCTACTGGATCGCCCGGCCCTATTGGGGCCTCGGCTTCGCGACCGAGGCGGCGGGGGCGGTGATGCATGTCGCCCGCGCCTCGGGGCTCAGGAATATCGGCTGCAGCCACTTCATCGACAATCCGGCTTCGGGCCGCGTCATGCGCAAGATCGGCTTCCGGCCCGTCGGCCGCCCCGAGCCGCGCTACAGCGCCGCGCGCGGCCGCGCAGACCTCTGCCAGCTCTACGAGCAGGCCGAGGAGGGCGAGATGCGAGACGATGTGGCGGTGGAGATCTATCCCGACGTGGCGCCGCTGGCGGCCTGAGCCGGTCAGCCCCGTTCGCGGTAAAGGAGCACGGTCGGCGCGCCATGATGGTCGGGCCGGCCGGCCTCCCTGAAGCCCAGCTTCGCCGCCACGCTCAACGAGGGCGCATTGCCCGGCGTGATGATGGGCCAGCGCGGCGCGCATGGCCTCGGTCGCGAGGCCCTTGCCGCCCGCCTCGGGCGTCAGCGCCCAGCCCGCTTCGGGCACGCTCTCCAGCCCTGCCACGCCCCGGCAGGCGTCGAGCAGTCCGCCTTCGCCGAGATAGGCCCCGCTCGCCTTGTCCTCGAATGCCCAGAAGCCGAAGCCGAGCAGCGGCCACATGCCGCCATAGCGCAGCATGCGGAACCAGATCGCCTGATCGTCCTGCACCGGGCCGCTGATGAAGCGAATCGTCCCCGGATGCTGCCAGAGCCGGCGGCAGTTCTCGAAATCCGCCTTGCTGTGCGGGCGCAGCCGCAGGCGCTCGGTCTCGAGGACGGGGGCCTGCGCGATCATCATCCGGGGAATCGCCGCACCAGCCGCGCCAGCGCCTCGTTGAGCGGCGCGATCTCCTCGTCGCGGCTGTTGCCGAGGCGCACGATGACGAGATCCTGCGCGGGCGAGACCAGCACATATTGGCCGCGATGGCCGACCGCGCCGACCAGCCGCGGGCTCGCCATGCCGGGGAACAGCCGGCTCGTGCCGCCGCCGCGATTGAGCCAGATCTGCGCACCATAAGCGGGATTGGCCGGGGAGGGCGCCAGCATGTCGTCGAACCATTTGTCCGCGATCACCGGGCGGCCACCGGCAACGCCGCGCAGACGAATCAGCTCGCCGATCTTCGCATAGTCGCGGGCGGTCATGTGCATCATCGCCGCGCCGTGCAGCGTGCCGCGCTCGTCATATTCCGGCACGAAGCCGGTGAGGCCGAGCGGGCCGGAGAAGCGCGCGGCGAGGAAGCGCGCCGTGGCGTCGTGCCGTGCCCTGGCGTCGCCACCGGGCGCGAGCTGATCGGCGAGGATGCCCGCGAGGATCATGCTCGTCGCGCTGCTATAGACGAAGCGCTCGCCGGGCGGATCGACCAGCGGCTTGGCGGCGGCGAAGCCGGCCTGATCGCGCGCGCCCTCTCCCACCAGCATGTCGAGCGCGTCCGTCCGGGCGGCGGGCTGCCAAAGCTCCGCGTTGCGCAGGCCCGAGCGCATCTGGAGCAGCTGGCGCAGGGTGATCGCGCCGCGCGGATCGCCATTCTGGCGCCAGGCGGCGACCGGTGCGGGATCGTCGAGCGCGAGGCGCCCGTCCGAGACCATGATGCCGACCAGCAGGCTCGTCACCGTCTTGGCGATCGACCAGGAGAGAAAGCGGCTCTCCGGCCCGTAGCCTGAGGCATAGCGCTCCGCGATCACCTCGCCGCCGCGCATGACGATGAGCGCGCGCGTCTCGCCGAGCGCGGGATCGGCATCCGTGTCGAACAGCGGATCGATCGCCTCGCGCAGCGCCACGGCGGAGAGGCCGGGCGAATCCTTGAGCACGGCATAGCGGCGCGCCGGCATGTCCTGCGAGGCGCTGGCACCGGCGAGCAGGGCGCTGGCGCCAAGCACGGCCAGCCAACGGCAAAGCATTTTGATCTTCATCGCCCGGCGCCCTATCACGCCGCGCGATGAAAGGGGACAGAATGAAAGCGCAATGGGAGCTCGTCTCTCGCTTCAACCCGAAGTGGCTCTGGGCGCCGGCGGCCTTGGTCGCCTTCTATGTCGCGGTGAGCTGGCCGGGCTGGCGCCATGAGGCCGCGCAGGCTGCGGGGCTCGGCGCGCGCATGGCCTGCTCCTGCCGCTATGTGGAAGGACGCCCGCTGGGAAGCTGTCATGACGATCTGGCCGGCATCCGCTGGATGGCGCTGGTACGCTATTCGGACGATCCGCAGGCGCGCCGCGTCACCGCCGCCGTGCCGCTGCTGGCCGACCGTTCGGCGCGGATGAAGGATGGCTTCGGCTGCCTGCCGGAGCGTTAGGACGGATCGACATTCAGCCCATGCGGGTCTGCAAATGGCGCTTTCGCGTGCTTCCGGTGCTCACGTACCTTAAGTACGCTGCGCGCCGGGTCCCGCAAAAACACGATTTTCGTCTCTGCCTGGCCTGAATGTCGATCCGTCCTAATGCGCCGGCTTGCCGCGCAGCTTCGCGACGGCATGGACGACGCCCACGATGACCAGCCCCAGGAAGAAGCCGAAGATCGCCGAGAGCAGCGCGCCGATCGCCCAGACCAGCAGGCCGTTATCGCCGAGCAGCGTGCTCGCATCGTGGACGAAATGGGGCAGCGCGGCGAGCGGCGTGTGATCGAGGCCGTGCAGGATGATGCCCCCGCCGACCCACAGCATCGCGACCATGCCGACCGATTCGAGCAGGCTCAAAATGGCGGGCATGGCCCTCACCAGCCCGCGCCCGAAGCCCTGCATGGCCGATGAGCCGGTCCGCACGAAATGCAGGCCGATATCGTCCAGCTTCACGATCAGCGCGACGAGGCCATAGACGCCGACCGTGACGAGCAGGCCGACGATCACCAGCACGACGCCCTGCTCCCAGATGGGCTTGCTCGCGACATCCGACAGGGCGATGGCCATGATCTCGGCGGAGAGGATGAGGTCGGTGCGGATCGCGCCGGAAACCTTCTCCTTTTCCAGATGCGCGGGATCGCCTTCCAGCGCTTCCTCGTCGGCGCCATGGCCGCCGCGCAGCAGCTCCAGGATCTTTTCAGCCCCCTCGAAGCACAGGAACGAGCCGCCCAGCATCAGGAGCGGCGTGATCGCCATCGGCAGGAAGGCGCTGAGCAGCAGCGCGGCGGGCAGGAGGATGATCAGCTTGTTGCGGATCGAGCCGAGCGCGATGCGCCAGATCATCGGCAGCTCGCGCTCGGGCGAAAAGCCGGTCACATAGGTCGGGGTGACGGCGGTATCGTCCACCACCACGCCCGCCGCCTTCACGCTCGCCTTGCCGGCGGCGGCGGAAACATCGTCGAGCGAGGTGGCGGCGAGCCGCGCGATGGCGGCAACGTCGTCGAGAAGGGCGGCGAGGCCGGAAGCCATGGATGCACACGTCCGAATCGGGAAAGGATCGCTGGCCTCTGCCGCAAAAATCGCGTGACGGGAAGTTCAGCCGTCTGCCGGGGGCAGCGACCAGTCGATCGTGCCGCGGCCATTGGCTTCCAGAAACGCATTGGCGCGTGAGAAATGGCGGCAGCCGAAGAAGCCGTTATGCGCGGACAGCGGCGAAGGGTGCGGCGCGCGCAGCACGAGATGCTGCCCGCCCCGGCTGTGATCGGGCACGAAGGCGGCCTTCTTCTGCGCGTGGGCGCCCCAGAGCAGGAAGGCGACCGGCGTCTCGAGCGCCGCGACCCGCGCGATCACCGCGTCCGTGAAGCGCTCCCAGCCCTTGCCCGCATGCGCGCCGGCCTGGCCCTGCTCGACGGTGAGCACGCTGTTGAGCAGCAGCACGCCCTGCCGCGCCCAATGGACAAGATGGCCATGACCGGGACGGGGCAGGCCGATGTCGGTGCCCAGCTCCTTGAAGATGTTGACGAGGCTCGGCGGCGGCCGGACGCCGGGCCGGACAGAGAAGCACAGGCCATGCGCCTGCCCGGGGCCATGATAGGGGTCCTGCCCGAGGATGACCGCGCGCACCGAGCTCAGCGGCGTCAGCGCCAGCGCATTGAACCAGTCCGTGCCGCGCGGGAAGATGCGCGCGCCGGCCTCCTTGCGTGCCACAAGGAAGCGCTTGAGATCGGCCATGTAGGGCGCGCCGAATTCATCGGCGAGCGCGGTGCGCCAGCTCTCGTCGAGGTTGGAGGGAGCAGCGGGCAGTGCCTGGAGGTCGGACATGGGCGATGCGTATCGCCATGGCCCGGCTTCTGCCAAGCGGGAATCCGCCCCCCGTTGTCAGGAACAGGGGGAACGGGGCGCGGCGTTCAGCCGATCTGGTTCCAGGCGCTGGCGATCTCTGCGATGAAGCTGCGCGCCGCTTCCATCTGCGCGGGATCGTTGGCGGAGGTGGCGGCGAGCACGCGGCGGCGCACTTCGCGATAGACGGTGGCGAGGCTGGTGGCGACCTCACCGCCCCGCTCGAAATCAAGGCTCGTTTCCAGCGCGTGTAGGATGGCGAGCGCGCGGGTCTGCCGGTCGACGCACTTGTGACGGTCGCCATTCTTGAGGGCGAGCGTCGCCGTGTCCAGCGACAGCAGAAGCTCGTCGTACAGGACGCGCACGAGCTGATGAGGCGTGGCTCCCTCGACGCGGCTGCCGGTGTCGACGGCCGTGTAGCGACGCAGGGCCTTCATCGGTTGCTGGGACATGTACATGGAGACGGTTCCCTGTCTTATCTGTCTAGGAGGTCAGAGACTTAGTTGCTGGAATTCCACTGCTTGATCTGCTGATCCAGATAGCTCTGGGTCGCCTTGAACTTGAGCAGCTGGCTGTGCATGGCAGAGTAGGTCTTGGTGAGCTGGGCGCTGTAGTCGG
>JAFKLU010000301.1 GCA_017304105.1 Sphingomonadales bacterium | reverse complement strand
GCGACCGCGCTCGCGCTGCGCCCCGCAAGCGCGCCGAGCAGCAGCACCGCGAGCGCGGCACCGGCCATGGCGCAAACCGCGACGGAGCCGGTCGACGCGCCAAGCCCCAGGAAGATGGCGCTCACCGCGCCAAGGGCTGCCAGCGCGGAAATGCCCAATATGGCCGGATCGGCGAGCGGATTGCGCGTATAGCCCTGCAAGGCCGCGCCCGACAGGCCAAGGCCCGCGCCGATGGTCAGCCCCAGCAGTGCGCGCGGCAAGCGCAGCTCCATCATGATGACGCCGCGCGGATCGCCCGCCGCGAGGCCCCACAGCGGCACCCAGACCTTGCCGGCGATGAGCGCCAGCACGAAGGCCAGCGCCACGCCGAGGACAAGAAGCGCAATCTTCGCCATCCGGTTCATGCGCCGGCCTCGCGCCGGATCGCGGCCAGCCGCTCGACCGCCTCGATCATGTTCGGCCCGGCGCATTGCAGGAGATGATCGGGGAAGTCGGCGGGGCGCAGGCCCGGCACCTTGCTCAGCAGGGCCATGTCGGCGCGCTCGGTGAGCAGCAGGCGCGGCGGGCGCGCGATCAGAGTCTCCAGTGGCAGCATGTCCCAATTGGCGAGGCCATAGTCGGCGCTCGCGTTACGAAAACCGGTGCGCGCGAGCAGCTCGTCCGCGAGCGTCCCCCGCCCCGGCACGAGACCGCCACCCATGCGGATCAGCGCGGGGATCGGCCGAGCGCCGGGCTCGGGCGCTGCCCGTTCGAGCGCCGCATCGATCCGTGCGAGCAGGGCCCGGCCGCGATCCTCATGCCCCACCGCGCGCGCAATGGCGCGTATCTGCGCCCGGCTTGCCTCGATCGTGGCGGGCACGTCCACCTGCTCGATGCGCACGCCGACATTGGCGATGGCGCGCTGCGTGGTCGGCGCCACATGCGCGCCGAGCAGGACGAGGTCGGGGCGCAGCGCGATCACTTCCTCCGCCGTCTCGCTGTTGGCCGGGTAGCGCCGCGCGACCTCCAGCGGGATGGACGTGGCGCGCGGATCATGGCTGTAATGGCTGATCGACAGGATCTGCGCCGGATCGGCGACCTGCACCAGAATCGCGTCGATGCAGGGATTGAGCGACATGACGCGCGGCAGGCCTTCGCGCGGCGCGGGCGCGGCCATGTTTCCGCCGCATCCCGCAAGCGCCAGCAGGGCAGCAAGGCATGCGGCGACTTTCACAGCCTCACCCTGACGCCGCCATAGGCTGCCCGTCCGTAAGTCGCATAGCCATAGGCCGTCTCGTAATCCCGATCGAAGGCGTTCTCCAGCCGGCCATGGAGCTCGAACCGGTCGCTCAGAGCCCAGGCGATCCGCAGCTCCAGCAGAGCATAGCCCCCCAGCCTGCCGCTCGGCGCCGTTGGATCGACCGCATCGCTGGCGAGCCGCAGGGTGGCCCCGGTCGACAGGCCCCAAGCCCAGCTTTTGTCCAGCGAGGCGGTGAGCCCATGCACCGGACGGCGGGCGAGATGGCGGTCATAGTTCGGCGAAAGGGGCGAGCGGTCGCGCGTGTCGACGAGGCTGTAGGCGAGATGCAGATCCAGCCCATCGGCCGGCGTCACGGCCATTTCCACCTCGACGCCCCGCGCCCGCGTGCGACCGAGATTGACGAAGCGGAAGGTCGCGTTGTCGAAATCGATCTGGCTGCGCGTCGTGCGGCTGAACAGGGTCAGCGCGAACTGGCCGCGCCCATGCGCAAACGACCGGTCGAGACCGATGTCGAGACTATCCGAACGCTCCGGCAGCAGACCGGCATTGCCGCTGAACATATCGTAGAGCTGATAGAGCGAAGGCGCGCGGAAGCCCTGGCCGAAGGCGGCGCGCAGGCGGGTCCGCCCATCCGCGAGGCCGAGATTGGCATTGGCGCCAAGCGTCGTGACGCCGCCGAACTGGCTGTGCGCGTCGTGCCGCGCCCCGCCGGTCAGCGAGAGCCGCGCGAGCGGGCGCAGGACGAGCATGGCGTAGCCGCTGTCCATATCCGCCTTGTGCCGCTCGTCCGAGCCGAAGCCAAAGAAGCGATAGTCCGGCGCGTCGTGCGTATAGCCGATCAGAAAGTCCGCCGGCGCCGCGAGCGCGAGCTTGCCCTGATAGTCGATCCGCCAGTTCCCGCCGCGATAGCCGAAGTCCGGCGGCGTGCCCGGTATGAGGTGATAGTCGCGCCGGTTGGCCAGATACGTAAAACCGAGCCGGTTCATCAGGCGCCCGCCCAGACTCTGTGCCTTCAGCCCCGCATAGCCGGTGAACTGGCGGAAGCGGCTCTGGTCCGCGCTGTCGGCCGGGCTCCCGAAAAAGCTGTCATAATCGAGCGTGGCGTCGACGCCATAGCCGCGCAGGTCGAGGCTCAGCCCTTCGGCGATCGGCGCCTCGATCCGGGCGTGGGCCGTCCAGTTCTCCACCCCGTCCCGCTCCGTGGCGCCGAAGCGGGTGTCTGCGCTCGATATGCCGTCGGTCCGCAGGCCCACGACCCCGGCGTCGGCGCGCAGATCGCCCGCGCGCCAGCCGATATCCGCCACGCCCTGCACCGTGCCGGCATAGCCGCCCTCCGCCGATCCCCGCAGCGACAGGCCCTCGGGGGCATCGGGGTCGCGCGTCGTGAGGTCGATCACGCCGCCGATCGCCTCCGAACCATAGGGGATCGCATTGGAGCCGCGCATCACCTCGATGCGGCGGATATTGCCGACCAGCAGATTGCCGAAATCCACCGCATCGCTGGTGCTGCTCGGATCGTTGATCCGCACGCCGTCGAGCAGCACGAGCGTCTGCCCCACTTCCGCCCCGCGCAGCGACACGCTCGTCACCGAGCCGAGGCTGCCATTGCCGTTGACGCGGATCGACGGCACCCGGCCGAGCAGGTCGACGATACTGCGCGCCTGCGCCCAGTCGATCGTCGCTGCATCGATGATGCTGATCGCCTGCCCGCTCTCGTCGCGGTCCTGCGGCGCGGCGGTCGCCGTCACGACGATGACCGGCTCGCGCGCCTGCGCCAGTGCCGGCGCGCTTGTGATGATACAGAGCGCCAGCCATGGCGCTCGCGATATTACCCTCGTCCTCCTCATCGGACGTGCCTCCACAAAGGCGGCGCTGGCCGGCGCAAAACGCCGTCATCGCCGCTGGTCGTGTCGTCACGCGAGGGTTTCAGCCCCGTTCGTCCGGCACCTCCCGGCCGGCGAAGGACAGACTGTCAGCGGGCAGGTCTCCTGGCTCCCGGGTCATCGCGTCGGCGCCGCCTTCCCACGGCTCCGGGCACGAAACCCTTCGCCGCAGTGGCATGATGGCGCGTGGCTCACCGGTTACAGTTGCGGGAACAGCACCGGACTTGCACCGGACTTCCCTTTTGCGCCCCATTCCCATGGGGACCCGTAACGGGCGCGGGTCTATGCGTGGGCCGGGGCCGGGTCAATCCCGGGCGATGTCGGCGGCGCGGCGGTAGCGGAAGACGGTGGCGGGCGGCACGTTGCGCACGATCATGCCGATCCGGTCCACGCCCAGATCGAGCGCGTCCGCGACGGCCTCCGCGAGCGGCGGGCGCGGCGAGTAGGTGAACTGGATGAAGGAGCCGCCCGGCCGCAGCAGCCGGAACGCCTCGGCGAGGATCGCCTGCTGCAGCGGCTTGCTCATCGCCAGCAGCGGCAGGCCGCTGATGACGCACTGATAGGCTCCGGCGCCCCCGGCGGAGGACGCCAGCACCTGCTGAGCGGGCGCCTCGATGATCGACACGCCGGGGAAATTGTGCCGCAGGTTGCGCGCGAAGCTCTCGTTGATCTCGACGACTTCCAGATTGTCGACGGGCAGGCCGGTGGCGATGATCTCGCGCGTCAGGGCGCCCATGCCGCCGCCGAATTCCATGACCCGGCCACCCTGCGGATCGATCTGCGAGGCCATGAGCCGGCCGAGATGCGGGCTGCTCGGCACGATGGAGGCAGTCTGGCGCGGCTTGCGGATCCAGGCATGAAGAAATTTGAGATAATCGCTGGCGCTTGTGCGGCGCTCAGTCAGCACGGATCCGTTGGTGGCCATCGCCCCTCACAGCGTTTCATGAATTCGTCATGTTTAAGGGGAGGCTCGGCGCAAGAAAAGAGGCAAGATGCGCCAGCGCCGCCGATCGCTGCATGGCAACAGCAATCGCGCACCCTTCAGCGAGCCCGTCTCACGCCGCGCGACGGCGCGCGATCGCCCTCTGCATCCGGGCGCGAAGGGATTCGAGCGTGATCGTGTCCGCTTCGGCGAACATGTCTTCGGCGCGCAGGATCCGGGCGAGATTCTCGTTGCGCTGGCAGATTTCGTCGATCGTCTGGAGCGCGCCCAGATGCGCGCGGACAATCTCCGGATTGCCGCAAAGCTCAACGCCCATG
>JAFKLU010000300.1 GCA_017304105.1 Sphingomonadales bacterium | reverse complement strand
GTCGCCATCCGCGAGCGCACGAGCGATGCGGTAATTGGCCTCGGCGAAGCGGGCGCCGGCCCGCCACTCGATGGGCAGGTTGAGGTCATCGCCGGGCCGGTGATAGAAATTGTCCTCGAAATGGCGGAACGCCTTCTCGCCGCCATTGCCGAAGCCGGTCGCGAGGAACACCGCCGGCACCCCCTCCTTCACGAACATATAATGGTCCGAACGCACGAAGATCGTCTCCTCGGGCCAAGGATCGGGGGCGAGCCGGATCTTCATCGGCGCAACCGCCTGTTCAACCACCTTGCCGATGGTCGAATGTTCGGCGCCATAAGCGACGACATCATCGAACGCATAGGTCAGCACCGGCATGTCGAGATTGACGTTGCCGACGATCCGGCCAATCGGCACCGTCGGAGATTTGGCGAAATATTGCGCGCCGAGCAGGCCCTTTTCCTCCGCCGCGACAACCACGAACAGGATGGAGCGGCGCGGCTTCGCCTTGTCCTCGGCGAGCACGCGGGCGACCTCCAGCAGGGTGGCCACGCCCGCCGCATTGTCCATCGCGCCGTTGTTGATGCGGTCCTTGTCCGGCGCGTCGCCGGGCCGCGCGGGGCTGATGCCGATGTGGTCGAGATGCGCGGAGAGCACGACATAGTCACCGGCAAGCGCGGGATCGCTGCCGGGGATCATCGCAACGACGTTCGGCGCGCTGATCCGGCTGCTGGTGCTGGGATTGAACAGCCGCGCGCTGGTCTTGAGCGCAAAGCCCTTGGGCCGGGCGCCCTTGCGCGCCGCTTCCTTGCGGACCTGCGCGAGGCTCTTGGCGGCGCCGGCGAAGATCGCCTGTGCGCCCTTGTCCGCAACGCTGCCGTTGGCGCGAATATTCGGCGTCTCGTCATGGGCCTTGCCATCCGGCGCGACCCAGCTGACGCTCGAAGGTGCGGCAGACTGGAGGCGGCGCTCCCAGGGGCGTTGTTTGGCCGAGGCGTCGGTATCGATCTGGATGATACCGATCGCGCCGCGCGCCTGCGCGATGCGCCCCTTCTCGGAGGTCACATAGGCGGCCGGTTCGCTCGGCATCCCCTCGGGGAAACCGCGCAGCATGACCACGATCTTGCCCTTGACGTCGAGCCCGGCATAGTCATCGACACCCAACCGGCTGTTGACCATGCCGTAGCCCACGAACACGAGCGGCGCGCTCACGTCCAGCTGCGGCTCATTGGCATTCTGGCCGACCAGCGCATCCACGCCATAAGCAAAGGTCGCGCTGCCCTGCGGACCGGTGATGGCGATGCCGGCCGGAGCGTCCGCCACGCGCTGCGTCTTCTGGAAGGTGATGCGCTGCAGCCAGTCGGTCTTGCCGTCCTTGCTGTCGCCCATCGGCGTGAGGCCGAGCGCGGCGAAGCGCTGCGCCACATAGCGCGCGGCGATCTCATAGCCGGGGCTGCCGGTGTCGCGCCCTTCCAGCAGATCGTCGGCGAGGAAGCTCACATCCGCCTTCACCCGATCAGGCGAGAAGCGCGGGTCCAGCGGAAAATCCGCTTCGGGCACGGTCGGCGCGGGCGCCGCGGCCGGCGCTTGCGGGGCACCATTGCCCTGACGCTCATGCGCGCCGGCCGGGACGAGAGAGAAGCACAGCAATGCCGCAGCTGCGAGCAGCGCGGGGCGGGACGATGAAATCATGAAGCACCTAGCAATCTGGATGGCCAAAAATGGCCGAAGCGAGCGACTTTATCTGCCGGAACGGCGCTGTCCAGCGCGAAGGCGTATTGCGCCGCTAAGGCGCTCGGCTATGGTGCGGGCCAACCCATCCCTTCGTGAAAGCCCTTCCATGCGCGCACCCCTCACCCGCTCTGCCATTGCCCTGCTCGCCGGCGCCTCGCTGCTCGTCGGTGGCGCCGCGGACGCGCAGACCGCCGCGGCGAGGGCGAAGGCGAAGCCGGCGCCGCTGACCCAGCTCGTCGCCCAGGTGAACATTCCCTATGAGACCTTCACGCTGCCCAACGGCCTGCGCGTGATCGTCCATACCGACCGCAAGGCGCCGGTCGTGGGCGTCACCGTCTATTACCGTGTGGGCTCCAAGAACGAGCCCAAGGGCAAGACCGGCTTTGCGCATCTCTTCGAGCATCTGATGTTCGGCGGCTCGGAAAACGTGCCCAATTTCGACGAGCCACTGGTCGCGGCGGGCTCCACGACGACGAACGGTTCCACCTGGTTCGACCGCACCAATTATGTGGAGACGGTGCCGACCGGCGCACTCGATCTCGCCCTGTTCATGGAGGCCGACCGCATGGGGCGCCTGCTCGGCGCGGTCACGCAGGCCAAGCTCGATGCGCAGCGGGCCGTCGTCCAGAACGAGAAAAGGCAGGGCGACAACCAGCCTTACGGGCTGGTCGAATATGCGCAGCTTGAGGCCCTCATGCCCTCCGACCATCCCTATGGCCACAGCACGATCGGCTCCATGGCCGATCTCGATGCGGCAAGCCTGGAGGACGTGAAGAGCTGGTTCCGCGATAATTACGCACCGAACAACGCAATCCTGTCGCTTGCCGGCGACATTGACGTGAAGACGGCGCGCGAGAAGGCGGAGAAATATTTCGGCGCGATCCCCGGCGGACCGGTGGTGAAGCCGGTCTCCTCGCCCATCCCCACGCTGTCGACGCGCGTCGAGAAGGTAATGAAGGACCGTGTCGCAACGACGCGCCTCTATCGCAACTGGCTAACGCCGGGCCGCAACGACAAGGACGCCCCCCTGCTCGCCGTGGGCGCCTCCGTGCTCGGCGGCCTCGCCAGCTCGCGGCTCGACAACGAACTGGTGCGCAAGGAGCAGATCGCGGTCAGTGTGACCGCGGGCGTGCAGCAGTTCGAGCAACTCGGCATCTTCGAGGTGACGGCGGACGTGAAGCCCGGCGTGGATCCCGATCTGGTCGCCCGGCGGCTCGACGAGATCATCAGCGGCTTCATCAAGAGCGGCCCGACCGCCGACGAGGTGACGCGCGTCGCCACGCGGCAGGTCTCGTCCGAGATTGCGGGGCTGGAAGTGGTAGGCGGCTTTGGCGGCAAGGCGGCCACACTGGCTGAGGGCCTGCTCTATTCCGGCGATCCCGCGCAATATAAGAAGGACCTCGCCGCCATCGCCTCGGCCAATCCCAAGAGCATCACCGCGGCGATGAAGACGTGGCTCACCCGCCCGGTGTTCGCGCTACGCGTCGAGCCGGGCGAGCGCGAGGACTATGCCGAATCCGCCGTCAGCGCGCCGGGCGCACAGGAAGCGGCCGAGCAGGCGGCCGCCACCGCACCCAAGCCGACATTGCCGCTGCCGCCGGTGAACGCGAGCCCCGGCGTCGATCTGCCCGACGTGGAGACGGCGCAGCTCAGCAATGGCATCAAGCTGCACGTCGCCCGCCGCACGACGGTGCCCACCGTGCTCATCTCGGTCAATTTCGACGCCGGGCTGGCCGCCGACCGCAAGGATCGCCTCGGCCTCAGCTCGCTCATGCTGAGCCTGCTGGAAGCGGGCACGACCAGCCGCTCGACCATCGAGATCGCCGAGGAGCAGGAGCGGCTGGGCGCCAATATCTCGACCGGCCAGTCGATGGACCGCACCTCCGTCTCGCTGTTCGCGCTCAAGGCCAATCTCGCGCCCTCGCTCGACCTGTTCGAGGACGTGATCCGCAATCCCGCCTTCGTGCCGAGCGAGATCGAGCGGCTGCGCGCGATCCAGCTCACCGGCATCGCGGCGGAAAAGACGCAGCCGCAGGGTCTCGCCAGCCGCGCCATCTTCCCGCTGCTCTACGGCAGCGGCCATCCCTATGGCGTCGCGTCCAGCGGCCGGGGCGAAGAGGAGACAGTGAAAGCGATCACGCGCGACGATCTCGTTTCCTATCATGCCGGCTGGATGGTGCCGAGCAAGGCGGAGATCTTCGTGGCCGGTGACGTGACCATGGCCGAGATCAAGCCGCTGCTCGATGCGCATTTCGGCAAATGGCCGCAGAACCGGATGGCCTCGCCGCAGAAGAACTTTACCGTCGCCATTCCGCCCGCCCGCCCGGGCATCTTCCTCATCGACCGGCCGCAATCGCCCCAGTCGATGATCCTTGGCGGCTTCGTCACCACGGCCAAGGGCAGCGATGATCTGGTCGCTTTCAACGCGGCCAGCACGATTTTGGGCGACGATTTCCTCTCGCGCCTCAATCAGGACATTCGCGAGACCAAGGGCTGGTCCTATGGCGTGCGCGCCTATCTGCCCACCCGGCTGGAGCGCAGCCCCTATATCGTGACCGCGCCGGTCCAGGCCGACCAGACCGGCCCCGCCATCGCCGCGATGAAGGACGACATCGCGCAGTTCCTCGGCCCCAAGTGCGTCACGCCCGCCGAGTTCACCCGCGTCATCAAGGGCGAGATCGCGCAGCTGCCCGCAC
>JAFKLU010000299.1 GCA_017304105.1 Sphingomonadales bacterium | reverse complement strand
TGTCATCAGCAATTGCTTGCCCAGCCCCACGATCTCGATGAGCTTGGTGGGATCGCTGTCGAGATCCACCATGTTGCCGGCTTCGCGCGCGGCCTGCGTGCCCGTGTTCATGGCGACGCCGACATCCGCCTGGGCGAGCGCGGGCGCATCATTGGTGCCGTCGCCGCACATGGCGACCAGCCGGCCCTGCGCCTGCTCCTGCCGGATCAGCGCCAGCTTGTCCTCGGGCGTGGCCTGGGCGAGAAAATCGTCCACGCCTGCCTCTGCCGCGATGGCGGCGGCGGTGAGCGGGTTGTCGCCGGTGATCATCACTGTGCGGATGCCCATCTTGCGCAGCTCGCCGAAGCGTTCGCGGATGCCTGCCTTCACCACGTCCTTGAGGTGGATGGCGCCGATCAACTTATCGTCTCGCACCACGGCAAGCGGGGTGCCGCCGCCCCGTGCGATCTCGTCGGTAATTTGAATCAATTCGCGGACGGCGGGGCTATGCTGAAGGCGCTCATGGGCCTTCAGGACTGAGTCGACTGCGCCCTTCTGGATCAGCGTGCCCGCCACGCGAACGCCTGAAAGCCGGGTCTGGGCCGAGAAAGGGATAACTTCCGAGCCGGCGGCGAGCACGGCGACGCGAACAGCGTGACGCTCCCGCGCCAGCGCCACGATCGAGCGCCCTTCCGGCGTCTCGTCGGCAAGGCTGGACAGCAGGGCCGCCTCGGCCAGCGTATCGACATCCACGCCCGCGAGGGGGCGGAACTCGCTCGCCTGCCGGTCGCCGATCGTGATGGTGCCCGTCTTGTCGAGCAGCAGCACGTCCACGTCGCCGGCCGCTTCGACCGCGCGGCCCGACTTGGCGAGCACGTTGAACCGCACGAGTCGGTCCATGCCTGCGATGCCGATGGCGGAGAGCAGCGCCGCGATGGTGGTCGGGATGAGCGTGATGAGCAGCGC
The DNA here is from genome assembly GCA_017304105.1 of Sphingomonadales bacterium. GTDB lineage: Bacteria > Pseudomonadota > Alphaproteobacteria > Sphingomonadales > Sphingomonadaceae > Sphingobium. The sequence continues at coordinate 7,148 of JAFKLU010000299.1, read as the reverse complement.
GGCGAGCAGCCCGACAGGCACCATGCCGCCCGCATAGGCAGCAAAGCCCGGAATCGTCGCCACGGCGATCAGGAAGATGATGGTGAGGCCGACCAGCAGGATGGTCAGCGCAACCTCGTTCGGCGTTTTGCGGCGCTCCGCGCCTTCGACCAGCGCAATCATCCGGTCGAGGAAGCCCTGGCCGGGCTCGGCCGTGACGCGCACCCTGATCCGGTCGGAAATGACGCGGGTGCCCGCCGTCACGGCCGAGCGGTCGCCGCCTGCCTCGCGAATGACCGGCGCACTCTCGCCCGTGATTGCCGCCTCGTTGACGCTGGCGACCCCTTCGATCACCTCGCCATCCGCCGGGATCAGGTCCCCGGTCTCCACGAGGACGATCTCGCCTTTTTCCAGCCGGCTGGCGGGGACGATCTCGTATGTGTCGCCCACGCCCAGCATCAGCTTCGCCTTGAGTTCGGCCTTGGTGGCGCGCAGCGAGGCGGCCTGCGCGCGGCCCCGGCCTTCCGCCAGTGCCTCGGCAAAGGTTCCGAACAGCACGGTCAGCCAGAGCCAGATGATGAGCTGAAGTTGGAAGCCCAAAGGCAGGCCGGCCTCGCCCAGAACCATCAGCAGCGTGAGCAACGCGGCGATGCACGCGGTCACGAACATCACCGGATTGCGGATCAGCTCGCGTGGATTCAGCTTGCCGAAGGCATCCCGCATGGCGGGCAGAACCAGCGCGGCGCTGAACATTGAAGAAGGAGCGTTCATGTCTGTATCCGTCAGAAGAGCTGGCCCGAGATCATCGAGAGATGATCGGCGATGGGACCAAGGGCGAGGCTCGGCAGGAAGGTGAGGCCGCCCAGGATCAGGATGATGCCGACCAGCAGGCCGACCCACAGGCCCCCCGTGGTGGGAAAGGAGCCGCTGGTGGCCGGCGTGTAGCGCTTGGCGGCAAGGCTCCCGGCGATGGCAAGCACCGGAACGATCACCAAGAACCGCCCCAGCCACATGGCGATGCCGATGAGGCCGTTGTAGAAGGGCGTGCCTGCCGTCAGCCCGGCGAAGGCCGATCCGTTGTTGCCCGCGCCGGAGGCATAGGCATAGAGAATCTCGGAAAAGCCGTGCGGCCCCTTGTTGAGCGGCCCGGCAAGACCAGCGGGCAGCACGGCGGAGAGCGCGGTGAGCCCCAGGATGCAGAGCGGAAGCACGGCGATCGCCAGGACAGCCAGCTTGACCTCGCGCGCCTCGATCTTTTTGCCGACATATTCAGGCGTTCGGCCGACCATCAGCCCGGCGACGAACACGGCAAGGATGGCGAACAGCAGGAAGCCGTAAATGCCCGCGCCCACGCCGCCGACGACAACCTCGCCGAGCTGGATATTGAAGAGGGGAATCATCCCGCCCAATGCCGTGAAACTGTCGTGCATTGCGTTGACCGCGCCGCAGGACGCGGCCGTGGTGATGACGGCGAACAGGGCCGAAGCGGCGATGCCGAAGCGAACCTCCTTGCCTTCCATATTGCCACCGGCAATGCCGAGCTGATGGAGGACCGGGTTGCCGACGGCTTCCTGCCAATAAGCGACCGCCGTCCCGGCGAGGAACAGGATCGCCATGGCGGCAAGGATCGTCCAGCCCTGCCGCGTGTCCTTGACTGCCTTGCCGAACGTGTAGGCGAGGCCCACGCCGATCGCGAAGATCGACAGCATCTGCACGAGATTGGTGAGCGCGGTGGGGTTCTCGAACGGATGCGCGCTGTTGGCGTTGAAGAAGCCGCCGCCATTGGTGCCGAGCATCTTGATGGCTTCCTGGCTTGCGACCGGGCCGAGCGCGATCGTTTGCCGCGCGCCTTCCATAGTCGTCGCGTCCACCGCGCCGACAAGCGTCTGGGGGACACCGCTGGCGATCAGGAACAGCGCATAGAAGAGGCAGATCGGCAACAGGAGGTAGAGCGTGATCCGCGTGATATCCGCCCAGAAATTGCCCACGCCTTTCGCCTCGCGTCGAGCAAAACCGCGGAACAGGGCGAAGGCGACCGCAATGCCCGTCGCTGCCGACAGGAAATTGTGGATGGTGAGGCCGAGCATCTGGCTCAGATTTGAAAGCGTCGTTTCGCCCGCATACCATTGCCAGTTGGTATTGGTGGTGAAGCTGACCGCGATGTTGAACGCGCCATCAGCACCGACACCGGGGAAGGCGCGCGGGTTGAGCGGGAGGAGGCCTTGCAGGCGCAGCACCGCATAGGTGAGCAGCAGCGGCGCAAGGTTGAACAGCAGCATATGAACGGCATAGCGCCGCCATCCCTGCTCCTCGGCAGGGTCGATCCCGGCGAGCCGATAGAAGCCGCGCTCCACCGGGCCGAGCACCCGGTGCAGCGGGGTCGTGCGGCCCTCGTAGAGCGCGAAAAGCCAAAGACCCATCGGCTTGGCCAGCGCGAAGGTGATGGCGACGAAGGACAGGATCAGTGCCCAGCCTGCAATGGTCATGGTTTGGGGTTCCGCTTAGAAACGCTCGGGCCGCAGAAGCGCGACGACGAGGTAGATCAGCAGGCCGGCGGCAACGATGCCGGCGATGAGTAGCGACGAGGGCATGGTTTCACGCTCCTTCGCAGAGCTTGGCGTAGGCGAGCGTCAGGCAAAACAGCCCGGCGAGCAGCCCGAGCCAGAACAGGTCGGACATGGGCAATCCCTTTTGATCGGCACGTCCGGGAAGTCGGACGGCCAGCGCCTGCTGCCTACGCCTCCACGCCGTTAAGTTTCGCGGGCGAAAATGCGCCGCCGCATTAAATCCGCATTAAGTTGCAGGGGCGGGGCATGGTGCCGGTAAACAAGCGGGGGTAAGCACTGGGGCATGTCCGATTACGCCAACGAGAAGCGCCCGTCGCCCGATGCCCTGCTGCGCCAGGCCCGGCGTGAAGCGCGCGGGCAGCTCAAGATCTTTCTTGGCGCGGCCCCCGGCGTCGGCAAGACCTTTGCCATGCTGACCGAGGGCGCTGCCCTGCTACGCGAAGGCGTGGATGTGGTGGTGGCGGTGGTCGAAACGCACGGTCGCGCCGAAACCGAGGCGCTGCTGAAGCCCTTCGAGGTCATCCCCCGTCGCATCGTGAACTATCACGGCCGCACCCTGACGGAAATGGATCTGGACGCCGTGCTCGCCCGCGCGCCGGCGCTGGCGCTGGTGGACGAATATGCCCACAGCAATGTCGAAGGGAGTCGCCATCCCAAAAGGTGGCAGGATATTGAGGAGCTGCTGGACGCGGGCATCGATGTTTACACCACGCTCAACATCCAACACGTCGAAAGCCTCAACGATGTGGTGGCCAGCTTCACGCGCGTCCGCGTGCGCGAAACCGTGCCCGACAGCATATTTGAAAATGCAGAGATAATGGTCGTGGACCTGCCCCCTGATGAGCTGATCGACCGGCTCAAAGAAGGCAAGGTCTATGTGCCGCACGAGGCTTCCCGTGCTCTGGGGCATTTCTTCCTAAGGCGAACCTGTCCGCATTGCGCGAGATGGCGCTTCGTCGCGCCGCGCTCAGTGTCGATCGGCAGATGTTGCAGGAGCTGGACGCGACGGCGCTGTCCGGCACCTTCGGCGCGGGGGATCGCATCCTTGTCGCCGTCAGCGAGCAGCCGGGATCGGATGTGCTGGTCAGGACCGCCAAGCGGTTGGCCGACGCCCTGCGCGCCCCCTGGATGGCCGTGCATATCGAAACGCCGCGCACCGAGGGGCTGGACGAAGCGGCGAAGCGGCGCGTCGCAGCCTCGCTCGCTCTGGCTGCCACGCTGGGCGCCACGATTGCGACCGTGCCGGCGGAAACGGTTGTCACCGGTCTGCGCAGCCAGATCGACGGGATGCGTGCCACGCAGGTCGTGATCGGAAAGTCGCGGCGCAGCTGGTGGTTCGAGTTCCGCAACGGGTCAGTTGTGGATGCGCTCGTCAAGGGCGCGCAGGGCGTCGCCGTGCATGTCATCCCGTCCGTCGCGGAAGGAGAGGTTGCGTCCGACCCCGTGCGAGCGATGCTCAGGGGCTGGGGCCAGCCGCGAAGCTATGCCGGCATCGCCCTGATGCTGGCCGGCACGACGCTTTTGGCGGTGTTGACGGAACCTTGGCTCGGCACTGGCGCCATCGACCTGCTGTATCTCGTTCCGGTCATCATCGCTGCCAGCCTCTATGGCTTGCGGCCCGGCCTGGTCGCCAGCCTCGCCGCCGCTCTGGCATTCAACTTCTTCTTCCTGACGCCGACCTGGACGTTCACGATCGCGGAACCGCAAAGTGTCGTCACCATGCTGATCCTGACGGGCGTGGCGGCCTTTTGCAGCAATCTGGCCGGCCGATTGCGGACAAGGGCAAGGCTGGGCGTGCGCAGCGCCCAGGAAAGTGCTGCGCTCGCGGCGTTTGCCCAGACATTGGCGCGCGCGTCGGACCGAGCGGCGACGGCGCAAGCGGTGTGCGAGGAAGTCTCCCGCCTGCTGGAAGTGCGCTGCGTTCTTCTGGCGGACCGGAATGGGGCGCTGAGCCAGATCGCCGCCAAGCCGGCGGAGGTAACGCTCAGTCCCTTGGACCAGGCTGCGGCCGATTGGGCCTGGACCCGGGGCGAGCTGGCAGGGTCCGGTAGCGCCACGCTGCCAGTGGCGGATTGGCAATTCCATCCGCTCAAGACGTCCCTCGGCGTGCTTGCGGTGCTTGGCGTGGCGCGCGACGATGGCCGTGGTCGGGCAGGCGGCGCTTGCCCATGAACGGCTGCATCTTGAAGATGAGATGCGCACCATCTCGCTGCTCAAGGAGCGCGACCGGCTGCGCGCGGCCCTGCTGTCGTCCATCGGGCATGATCTGCGCACGCCGCTCACCGGCGTCACGGCCGCGATCGAGGCGATCGGGGTCGAGCATCCCGAGGCCGCGTCGCTCCCGCTTGCCCGCGCGGAGCTGGCACGGCTGCGGCGGTTCCTCGATAACCTGCTCGATATGGTCCGTCTCGACGCGGGCGCCCTCAAACTGGCGCCTGAGCCGATGGACCTGACCGATGCCGTCGCCGGTGCGGTGCACGATCTCAAGGATTTGCTGCGCGGCCATCATATCGACTTCCAGGTGCCGGCCGACTTGCCGTTGGTCCGCGCGGATGCTCGCCTGCTGCATCACATCCTTATCAACCTGCTGGCAAACGCGGTCCAGCACGGTGGAAGTGATGGGCCGATTACCATTGCCGGGCGGCGCACAAGTGATGCCATCCTGCTGACGGTGCGGGATCGGGGGCCGGGCTTGGAGCCGGGAACCGAAGCGGCGATATTCGAGACGTTCGCGCAAGGCGAGGGCGGAGACCGGCGCGGCGGCAGCGGCCTCGGGCTTGCGATCGTCAAGGGGTTTGCCGAAGCGCTCGGCATCGACGTGAGCGCCTCCAACGATCCCGATGGCGGCGCGGCTTTCACCCTCTCGATAGGGTCCAGGCTGATTGTTGGAACCGAGACGGACGGAGAGCATGGTCAAGCATCTGCCTGACGCCGCATCCTGACCTCGGTGCGTCCCTCTAACACGCTGGATAGTGGCGATTTCACCACAAGTCATTCCTCGGCGACCGCCTTGAAGCTGATTGCTGCTGCCACGGCCGCGGCGCTGCGCTCAAGCCTGATCTGCTCGGCCGGATCGCAGCCGTGCCACAACCTTCCGCGTCTCGCTGTTCGCGGGCTTTGGCAGGGCCGGTGTCGGCATAGATGTCGAATGCCAGCGTCTTTTGCTTGCCAAGATGGCGGTATCCGGCGGCGCTCGGCCGCTCCGCATCGGATGCCTATGCAAAAAATCTCAGAAAACAGCCAATTATGGCTGACTCCGGAACTTCATGGGAGGATTTTGGTGACCCCTGCGGGAATCGAACCCGCGTTTCAGCCGTGAGAGGGCCGCGTCCTGACCGCTAGACGAAGGGGCCATAAGGCCGGCGGGCGATGATGCGCCGCCGCGGTGAGAGGGGGCCTTTAGGGGCGTCGTCCGGCGCGGTCAAGGGGGGAAAGTCGTCAAAGGCATTAAAGCGGGGCGAGATCCTCGACATGGAGTTCGGCGGCGGGGCGGCTGCCCCAGTCGTCGATCTTCGCGCGCCCGGCGAGCCAGAAGCGGCGCGAGGGATCGGCGCCGAGCAGCGCCTGGCCGAGCGGGGTCTGGCCCTGACGGAAAGCCATGGCCTTGAGCGAGCTGCCGTCCTCGCCCGAGACGATGGCGCGGACATGATCCGTGCCCACAATGTCCGCCCGGACCACACGCACCGGCCCCAGCGCCACGCGCGGCGCGGGCCAGCCATTGCCGAACGGCCCGGCTTCCTCCATCGCATTGACGAGGTCTGGCGTGAGGCCGCCGGGCGCAACCATGAGATCGAGAAGAAGCGCCTTGGCGGCGGCGGCGCGGGTGACGTCCTCATGCAGGCGCTCGTGCAGGAACTCCCCGAAGGCGGCGAGGCGATCGCTCGCGATGGTGAGGCCCGCCGCCATGGCATGGCCGCCGCCCGCGATGAGCAGGCCGTGATCCTTGGCGGCGAGCACCGCCGCGCCCAGATCGACACCGGTGACCGAGCGGCCCGAACCCTTGCCCATGCCGGTTTCATCCAGGGCGATGGGTGCGGCGACCACCGCGACCGCGCGACCGGCCTGTTCGGCAAGCAGGCGCTCGGCCTCCTCTTGCACCGTCGCCTCGATGGCGCGGCGCTCGCTGTTGAGCTGGTTCAGCTCGCGGGCGATGCTGGCGGCTTCCTCCGGATCCTGCGTGGTGAGCAGGCGCACGCCGAGATCGGAGCGCCCCACGCGGCCGCCCGCGTTGATGCGCGGGCCGAGCGCGAATCCGAGATCGGAGCAGGTCGGCGCGCGCTCCAGTCCGCTGACGGAGAGCAGCGCATTGAGGCCGATATTGCCGCGCCGCGCCATGGCCTTGACCCCCTGCGCCACGAAGGCGCGATTGAGCCCGCGAATCGCCGCCACGTCCGCGACGGTGCCGAGCGCGACGATGTCGAGCAGGTCCATGAGGCGCGGCTCGGGGCGCCGATCGAACCAGCCGCGCGCGCGCAAGGTGCGGATCAGCGCCGCGCCGAGCAGGAAGGCGACGCCCACCGCAGCGAGATGGCCATGCGTGGCGCCGACATCGCTCTCATCGAGGCGGTTGGGATTGACCAGCGCCAGGGCAACGGGGAGGGC
>JAFKLU010000298.1:8313-12030 GCA_017304105.1 Sphingomonadales bacterium | reverse complement strand
CGATCCGGTGCTGCGCGCGGTGCCCTATCATTTCAGCGTCGAGACGCTGGGACTGCCGAGCACACATCTGCAGGACGGGTGGACCCCGCCCGCCAAGAGCACCCCTGCGCTCGCCGATGTCGCGGGCCGGGTGGCGCGGCTCAAGGACGAGTCCGAGATCCAGAACATCCAGAACGCCTATGGCTATTATCAGACACGGCGCATGTGGGATGACGTCGCCGATCTGTTCGCGCCGGACGGGGTCATGGAGTCCGGCGCCGACATGGCGAGGGGCCCCAGGGCGATCCGTGCCGCGCTGGAGGCGGTCGCGCCCCTCAACCTGAAGGCCGGCGAACTCAACGACACGATGCAATTCGATACGGTCGTCACCATCGCGCCGGATGGGCGCAGCGCCACCGCGCGCGGCTTCCAGTTCGCGGCGATCGGCAAGGCGAACGACTGGGGTGCCTGGACGCTCGCGACGTTCGAGAATGCCTATGTGAAGCGCGGCGGCAAGTGGATGGTCGCGCATATGCACCTCTTCCCCCGTGCGCGGACCGACTATGCGCAAGGCTGGGCCAGGAGCGCCATACCGCAGGCGCTGCTCGGCAAGGCGGGCCGGGCGGTGCCGGGAAAGCAGGCGGCGTTGCAATATCCCAATGCCGCCTTCCCGGCGCTCAGCTTCGCCAATCCGGTGACCGGGCAGGCCCCTGCTTATCCGGCGGGCATGGCCGTCCTGCCGCTGACCGGCGCCGCGCCCCCCGCCGATCCCGCTGCCGCGCCGGCCCCCGCTCTGCCCGAGGTCGAGCGGCAGCTCGCCTGGGCCTCCGCCTTCGACGGGGCGGAGAACGTCTCGAATGCCTATGGCTATTATATCGACGAGTTTCTGTGGCGCCCGATCGGTGATCTCTTCTCCTCTCGTGGCTGGAAGGAGCTCTCCTATGTGGGCGCCTATGCCGGCAATGAGCGCATCTACCAGTCGCTGGTGCGGCGCTATGGCGGCGGCGGGCGGTTCGTTCCCAATATGCAGGAGCATCAGAAGGTGATGCCGGTGGTCACGCCCTCGGCCGATGGCAGGAGCGCGCGCATCCATCTCTATCTCTTCCCGCTCGGCACCGGCCCGCAAGCGAGCGCCGCCGCGCATAATGCGGGGCATTATGAGAATCAGGCGGTGATCGAGAACGGCCTCTGGAAGATCGAGGGCATGGACCTCGATTATATCTGGCGCGGCGGCTACGGGAAGGGCTGGGTCCAGGTCGATCCCAATGGCGCCAACACCAATGCGCCGCCGCCCCGGCTCAAGACTGAATATCCGCCCGATGGCGAGCTGCGCGGCCCCAACGAGCCGCCGTGGCCGAACATGGAGCCGCTCGCGCTGCATTTCCGCAATCCGGTGAGCGGCCGCGAGCCAGCGCTGCTGCTGCCCGAGAAGCATTACTGAAAGCATCGCAACGATCGCTGCCCCCTCGATCAAGTCCCTTCGGCCGCCTAGGCTAGGGGGAGGAGCATCCAATCGAGTGAGGCGAGAGACATGAGCGAACCGGTCTTCCTGGTCACCGGCGGCAGCCGCGGCATCGGCGCGGCGATCGCGCGGGCGGCGGCCGGTGCCGGCTATCGGGTCGTGCTCAGCTATGTGAGCAATGCCGAGCAGGCGCACGGCGTCGTCGCCGAGATCGAGGCGGCGGGTGGCAAGGCGCAGGCGGTCCACGCCGACACCAGCATCGAGGCGGATGTGGAAAGGCTGTTGGCGGCGGTCGATGCCGCCGGCACGCTGAAGGCGCTCGCCTATAATGCCGGCATCACCGGCGCGCCCTCGCGGCTGGAGGCGGCGGACCCGGCCATCCTCGCGCGCGTGGTCAACGTGAACCTCGTCGGCGCCATGCTCTGCGCCCGCGCCGCCATCCCCCGCATGTCGACGCGCCAGGGCGGGCAAGGCGGATCGATCGTGCTCATGTCCTCGCGCGCCACGGCCTATGGCTCGCCCAACGAATGCGTCTGGTATGCCGCCTCCAAGGGAGGCGTCGACGCGCTTTCGCTCGGCCTTGCGCGCGAGCTGGGGCTGGACGGCATCCGCGTCAACGCCGTCTCGCCCGGCCCCATCGATACCGGCATGCTGAGCGAGGAGAAGCGCAGGAGCGCGCTCGCCCTCTCGCCGGTCGGCCGCATCGGCACGCCGGAGGAAGCGGCGGCGGCGGTGATGTTCCTGGTTTCGGAGGAGGCGAGCTTCGTCACTGGCGCCAATCTGGCGGTATCCGGCGGGCGCTAGCCAGCTAATCAGGGCACCGCCAAATGGCAGACCGAACGTCCCTGCGAGATGGAAGGCGAGCTACTTCACCACCACCCCATCCACGGAAGGTCCTGTCGGCGGCATCTGGTAGCCGAAGCTCGTCATGCGCGCCGAGGGCAGCTTCTCGCAGGGCACGCAGTCCGGCCAGTAGAGCTCCGGCGTGCGGCCGCTCACCAGATTGCGGTAGTTGAACCACATCGGCATGATCTCCGGCCAATCCTTCGCCGTGCCGGTCCCGCCGCGAAAGCCGTCCTCCCGCCGCCCCAGTTCGGTCAGGAAGATGTCCGGGGGATATTTCCTGGAGAGCGCGGTCGGCTCGGGCGGCTTGTTGCTCGGCGGCTTGAGCTTGACGCCGTTCCAGCCGTCCTTCCAGTTCGCCATGGAGAAATAATGCTCGTCGATGGTGACGCTCCACAGCCGCCACACGTCGCCCTCCAGCACGGCCTGCTCATTGGGATACATGCCCGAGGCGACGCCGGCCGAATAGAAGCCGTCACCCGTCACAGTCTTGCCGGTGCGCGGCTGGAACAGGCGCGTGCGGATATTGGCTGATCGCCCGTCCTGCGAGACGAGGATCACCGGCTGGATGCGCCAGTGATAGCTGATGCCCGGCCGGGTCGGCGATGGCGCGCCCCACGTCGCGTTGACCGCGCCCATGATGCGCTCGCGCCCCAGATAATAGCCGGTGAAAGGCGACTGCTTGTTGCCCTTCTCGGCGATGATCGCCCCCATCTCATCCCACATGAAGTCGTCAATGTAGAAGCCATAAGCCGAGGAGACATTCTCCGCCGCATCGAAACCGAGCGAGCGGGCGAGCCTGCGCCGGGCCTCGGCCAGCCGCTCGGCCCCGGAAGCGACCGGAGCCGTGGCGGCGCGCGGCGCCGCGCCGGTAAGCGAGCGCGCCGCGGCGGCCAGCGCCACCTTCCGGCCCGTCACAGGGTTGGCATCGAGGAAGGCGGGCGCCGATGCGGGCTTGATCGTGCCCCCCTGCCCCCAGCCCTTGTCATAATCGGCCTTCATCTGCGGGAACAGGCGCAGCTCCCGGAACTTCCAGATGCCGCCTTCCTTGACGAAGCGGTTGCGGAAGATGCCGATCGACCAGCCGGCCGTGCCCTTCGCCTGATCCCCCAGCATGCCGAGCTCGATGCCCCGTGTATAAGCCTCGGTGCCGCCGGGCCGCACTTCGACCAGCGTCTGGAACAGCAGATGCTCGTTGAGCTGCCCGGTCTCCAGCCCTTGCGGCCCCATCAGCTCCATCGCCCGGCGCACGCCCGCCTTGCCGGCATAGTCCCCCACGCCCGCGATCTCGACCCGCGCACCGTCCGAGAACAGGTCGACCACGTCGTCCCACATCTTGCGGTCCACATAATAGCCGAAACTGTTCTGGAGGTTGCGCACCGCGTCCTCGTCATTGAGCGCCGCGATGCGGGCCTCAAGCTGCGCCAGCGTCG
>JAFKLU010000298.1:4487-8264 GCA_017304105.1 Sphingomonadales bacterium | reverse complement strand
GTCCAGCCCGTCGCATAGTCGCCCGCGAACTGAGGGTGGAAGTGCGCTAGCGCGATCTTCCAGACGCCGCCCTCGCGCACATAGTCGTTCTCGTAAACGCCGCCCTCTATGCCGGTTCCGCCCTTGCCGTCGCCGGTGAGGGAGATGTTCATCCACCGGCTTTTGCCCGACTGGCCATCCGGCGCGAGCGTGAGCATCGGCTCCTCGGTCAGATCGGTATTGAGCGCGCCGGGGCGCAGGCCCGCCTGCGTGCCGCCGCGCGCCCGCAGCCAGGCGAGGATCCCGGCCTTGCCCTGCACGGTCTGGTCGCCCCAGATGAGCTTGCCATTGCTGGCGAACAGATCGGCGGCCTCTTCCCAGAGGCCGATCTGGACATATTGCGTATGATGACGCTGCAGATCCTTGATCGCGCGCAGCGATTCGACCCGATCGACATCCCGCGCCAGCGCATCGAGTTCGGCGCGGCTCTGCGCAGCGAGCGGCGCAGCCATGGCGCCGGCAAGCAAGGGGGCCGCCAGCAGGCGCTGACCAGATATCATGGACCCTCTCCCATCTTCTTCAGGACGCGGCGAGGATCACCCTGTTTTCCACGCCGTGGCAAGGATGGGGCGGCGACGGGAGGGACGTTTGAAAATTTACTGCCCTTTGAGGCAAGTGGGCGGCGGCGCGCCTATCCCGAAGAAGATCCCCACCCCCGTTCGTGTCGACCCCTGCGCGCCCGCCCTGCGGGCAGTCGAAGGGCTCGACACGAACGGAAGGAAGCCAAAACAGAGGGCCGCGCCCTAATCCCCGCAGCGCCCCCGAACGAAGTCCGCAACCAGCGGCCCCAGCGTGTCGTATGGCGTGCCGATCGCTAGCACCGGCGAGAGATGATTGTGCCCCGGCAGCCAGTGGATGCGGGGAATGTCGCCCCGTGCCTTGCCGAAGGCGCCGACCATCGCGGCAGCCTGGCGCCGATAGTCGATGCCATCATATTCCGCTACGGCGAAGCAGAGGGGCACATTGGTGCAGACGAGCCCCTGCACCATCGAGAATTCCGGATAGCGGCTCCGGTCCGTGCCGTAATAAGCGAGGTGATAGGCGTTGGGCGCGGCGACCGCCGGATCGTAATGACCCGAGACGAGCACTGCCCCGGCAATGCCCACGCCCTGCGCCGGGTGCACCTGCGGCAGCGCCAGATAGCTCGCAACATGCGTCGCGCCCGAGGACTGGCCCATCAGCACGATGCGTCGCGGGCTGCCGCCATAGGAAGCGACATTGCCGAGCAGCCACTCCAGCGCTCCCGCAATATCCTGCGCGCCCGATGGCCACATATGATCCGGCGCCAGCCGATAATTGATCGTGCAGCCGATCCAGCCCTGATCCGCCGCCCACATGCCGACATTATCGTAGAAGGGCAGTTTCGGCAGCCGCTTGTCGCCCATCACGAAGCCGCCGCCATGGACGAAGACGAGCACCGGCGCATCCTGCGCGCCCGGGCGCAGGAACAGGTCGAGGCGATGGCGCGGATCGGACCCATAAGCCAGGTCGCGCACGACTAGCGGTTCATTCTGCGGCGCGGGGACGGCGGCGGCGAGATGCTGCTGCGTTTGCTCGATCAAGCCGTGGGACAGTTCGCAACCTAGAGACTTCAACAGCTTGCGTGTCCGTGCCTGCATCTATGCCCCCTCAAGCATGCCATGGCCCGATATGCTCCTTGCAGCAGACGAGCCGCGCCGCATGGAAGGACGACGGCGCCGTCCGATCGGTCAGCGGCACCATGACCGTTAACCAATCATTGGGCAAGCGACGCAGTCACGGGACACCATCCGGCCAGACCGGGCATTTCGCGATGCTTCCAGCAGGGGCCGCAAGGCATCGATGCCCGCGCGCACCAGCGCAAGCGCCCTCACAAAAACCCGCGCAGGACAGTTGACCGAGCGCGCTTCCCTGTGCGATGCCGCCGGCACGGGCGGGTGTAGCTCAATGGTAGAGCAGAAGCTTCCCAAGCTTACGACGAGGGTTCGATTCCCTTCACCCGCTCCAGATTTTCAATAGCATGCTTGAAACGGCGCTGTCCCCCGGTGGATCGGCGGCTCGGTTCATGCGCCGGGCGGGCGATGCGGGGGGAAGGAACCGATGAGCGAGGCGGCCAAGCGGCGGTCGATCTATTTCGTGCTGGTCACGATCTTCATCGACTCATTGGGCTTCGGCCTTGCCCTGCCCGTCCTGCCACGCCTCATCATGGACATCGGCAAGATGGACCTCAGCCACGCGATCGCCATTGCGGGCTGGATGACCGTCACGTTCGCCTGCCTGCAATTCGTCATGGCGCCGGTGATCGGCAATCTTTCGGACCGTTATGGGCGGCGGCCGATCCTGTTGCTGGCGCTGGTCGGCCTCGTCATCAACTATTCGCTGCTGAGCGTGGCGCACAGCCTCCCGCTGCTGTTCCTGGGGCAGGCGCTGACCGGCGTGTTCGGCGGCACCATCGGAACATGTCAGGCGGCCATTGCGGACATGACGAGCAAGGAGGACCGCGCCAAGAATTTCAGCCTGGTGGGCGCGGCATTCGGCATTGGCTTCATCGTCGGCCCGGCGATTGGCGGCCTGCTTGCCGAGTTCGGCCAGCGGGTGCCCTTCATGGCGGCCGCCCTGTTCACTTTCGGCAGCTTCGTGTTCGGTTGGTTCAACTTCCCCGATACGCTCAAGGCCGAGAATCGCCGCACGTTCGACTGGCGGCGGGCCAATCCGCTCGGCGCGCTGCGCTCGATGCGCGCGCTGCCCGGGATGGGCGCGACCCTGCTCGTGCTGATGCTCTGGAACATCGCGGGCGCCTCCTACCCGCTCACCTGGTCCTATTACGGCATTGCGCGGTTCGGCTGGTCGAACGGCATGATCGGCCTTTCGCTCGCGGTGGTGGGCGTCATCACCGCGCTCAGCCAGGGCTTCATGACCGGGCGCTTCGTGCGTGCGCATGGCGAGCGCAAGGCCGTGATCTACGGCATGCTGGGTGGCATCGTGACCTTCCTCGCTTATGCCTTCGCGACGGAAAGCTGGATGGCCTTCGCGATCATGATCGGCTTCGTGCCGCAGTCGCTGGTCGGGCCGGCGCTGATGGCGCTGCTCGCCAATCGGGCCGGCGCGGATGCGCAGGGCGAGGTGCAGGGCATGGCGGCCATGGCGCAGGGTGTAGGCGGCATCGTGGCGCCGTTGCTGATCAACCCGACGCTCTCCTATTTCACGTCGTCGGCGGCTCCCTTCCAGTTTGCGGGCGCGGGCTTCATCGTGGCATTCTGTTTCGCGGTCAGCGCGCTGGTGCGCCTCGTCACGCTGCCGCGCAGCCCTTCCACCGTGGCGAGGATCGAGCCGCAGGGCCTGACGCACTGAAATTAGCCAGGTCATCGGCACGGCTAGGGCGGATCGACATTCAGCTCATGCGGGCTGCAAATGGCGCTTTCGCGCGCTTCCGGTGCTCACGTACCATAAGTACGCTGCGCTCCGGGTCACGCAAAAACACCATTTTCGCCTCCGCCTGACCCGAATGTTGATCCACCCTAGGCCTCAGGCGGCAGGCCGCGCCGCTACCGGGGCGACATATTCTTCAAATCCCGCCCTCGACCACCGGGAAGCCAAGCCCTTCCAGCCCGGCCGCCAGCGCATCGGCGCAGGCGTCGAGCCGCCCCTGATCGGTTGAGCGCACCACGAAATTTGCGCCCACCATGCCTTCCCGGAAGAAGGGATAGCTGCCGATCTGGCACCCCGCATGCGCCTTCTCCGTCGCGCGCAGCAGCTCGG
>JAFKLU010000298.1:0-4426 GCA_017304105.1 Sphingomonadales bacterium | reverse complement strand
GGCGCATCTCGTTGAGCCCGCCCCGCGCGGCATAATAAGCTTCCAGGATCGCCCGCGCCTGCGGATGCACGACGACCGGCACGCCCAGCGCAGCCGCAATCGCATCGACGGTGATATCGTCATGCGTCGGGCCGATGCCGCCAGTGGTGAAGAGATAATCATAGCGCGCGCGCAGCTGGTTTACCGCTTCCACGATGGCCCCTTCCTCGTCGGCCACGATCCGCACTTCCTTGAGGCGGATGCCCTGCACGTTCAGCCAGGTGCCGATCTGCGCGACATTCCTGTCCTGCGTTCGTCCCGAGAGTATCTCGTCGCCAATCACGACAACGCCGGCCGTCCAGACCCGCTCGCTCATATGTCCTCGCTCAGATGCTGGTCCGCCTGATGCTTCTCGACGAGATGCCGCAGCCGCGCAAGGCGGTCAGGCGGCAGCAGGTCGTCGGGCTTGTAATAGCCATCGAAGGCGGGGATGCCTTCCGGCAGCGTCACCCAGTTCATGCGCTGGGACACATAGACCGCCGCATCTGGCACGATGTCCGATGGATCGTCGAACGTGCCCAGCCGCACGCTGATGCCGTGGCGCCCGGTCGGCCAGGGCTGGAAGAACAGGCTGATGCCGCACTCCGCGCACTGCATGATCTGCTGCTTGCGGTCCGTGCCGGTCTGCTGGGCAAAGCGCACCAGCTCGCCCGAGAGTATCTCGACCGCCTCCACCTCGAAGAAGGCATAAGCGCTCGATGTGCTGCCGGTCTGCAACTGGCAAAGCGCGCAATAGCAATTGTTCACGAAGATGGGTTCGCGCTCGACCCGGTAGCGCACCTTGCCGCAACCGCACCCGCCCTGCCTGATTGTCGCCTGTCCGCTCATCCTGCCCTGCTTAATCGTCATCTGCCCCCGCGCCAAGCCGATGCGGGGGGCGCTGAAGTTCGGTCCTTGCGCCGGTCGCTACGTCCGCCTGTCGGAGACATTTGGCGATCGCGCCTGAAATGACTATATGACGCGCCATGACCACCTACATGACCCCAACGGCGGAAACTGCGACGATCCGCACCTCCGCCATCAAGCTTCACGGGCCCGAGGGCTTTGCCGGCATGCGCAAGGCCGGGCTTTTGGCCGCCGAAATTCTCGATGCGGTCACGCCGCTCGTGCGCCCTGGGGTCAAGACCTCGGAGATTGACGATCTCGTCCGCAAGATGACGCTGGATGCCGGCGCCGTCCCCGCGACGCTCGGCTATCATGGCTATTCCTATAGCTGCTGCATCAGCCTCAACAATGTCATCTGCCACGGCATGCCCGGCGACAAGGTGCTGCGCGAGGGGGACATCCTCAATATCGACGTCACCCCGCTTGTGGATGGCTGGCACGGCGACACGAGCCGGATGTATCTGGTCGGCGATGTGCCCATCAAGGCCAAGCGTCTGGTCGAGGTGACCTATGAGTGCCTGATGCTCGGCATCGAGCAGGCCAGGCCGGGCAATACGCTGGGCGATGTCGGCCATGCCATCCAGGTTCATGCCGAGAAGCACCGCTACGGCGTCGTGCGCGATTTCTGCGGCCACGGCCTTGGCCGCGTGTTCCACGATGCGCCCGAGGTGGTGCATGTCGGCCGCCCGGGCACCGGCCCGGAGCTCAAGCCCGGCATGATCTTCACCATCGAGCCGATGATCAACCTCGGCAAGCCGGGCGTGAAGATGCTGGAGGACGGCTGGACCGCCGTCACCCGCGATCGCTCGCTCTCGGCGCAGTTCGAGCACTCGATCGGCATCACCGAGACCGGCTGCGAGATCTTCACGCTCAGCCCCAAGGGGCTCCACAAGCCGCCCTATTGATCGCTTCCTCCCCTCCTCATCAGCGGGAGGGGAGCCTGTTTTCCCCTGCCTAAAATTTGGGCAGCGTGTCGCAAAAATGCCCGAAATCCGGGCAATATCGACATTCTCCTTCAAACTGTCCAATGCTTGGCTGGTGATTCGCGAGCCGGCGCTGTAGCGTTCAGCCGTGCACGGTCGTTCGCCTCGACGAGCCTTGGCAGGGGCGAGTCGAGCGCGGCGTTGTCGGGATTTCCCGCCGTGCTTCACGCGAAGCGAAGGGGTAGTTGGACATGAAAAAGGTCGAAGCAATCATCAAGCCGTTCAAGCTGGATGATGTGAAGGAGGCGCTTCACGAAGTCGGCGTTTCCGGGATCACCGTGACCGAGGCTAAGGGCTTCGGGCGGCAGAAGGGCCATACCGAACTTTATCGCGGCGCCGAATATGTCGTCGATTTCCTGCCCAAGGTGAAGCTTGAAGTCGTCGTGGAGGACGGCATCGTGGACCGCGTGGTCGAGGCGATCTCCGGCGCGGCGCGCACCGGGCGCATCGGCGACGGCAAGATCTTCGTCATCCCCGTGGAGAAGGCCGTGCGCATCCGCACCGGCGAACTCGACGAAGCTGCGATCTAATCAATCAGAACCTGTCGCAACACTCATACTAGATGGAAGGTACGCTCGACATGGCCAACACGCCTAAAGACGTTCTCAAGCTGATCGAGGAAAAGGAGATCGAGTGGGTCGACCTTCGCTTCACCGATCCCAA
This sequence comes from Sphingomonadales bacterium, assembly GCA_017304105.1. Classification (GTDB taxonomy): domain Bacteria; phylum Pseudomonadota; class Alphaproteobacteria; order Sphingomonadales; family Sphingomonadaceae; genus Sphingobium. Next base: position 1,856 of record JAFKLU010000298.1, on the reverse strand, counting down.
GGGCAAGTGGCAGCACTTGACCATGGTCTCCAGCGTGCTGGGCGAAGATGAGCTGGAAGAAGGCCTCATGTTCGACGGCAGCTCGATCGAGGGCTGGAAGGCGATCAACGAGTCGGACATGATCCTGAAGCCGGACCTCGACGCTGTCTATGTCGATCCGTTCAGCGCCACGCCGATGCTCATCCTGTTCTGCAACATCGTCGAGCCTTCCACCGGCGAGCTCTATGGCCGCGATCCGCGCTCGACCGCCGTGCGCGCCGAGGCCTATGTGAAGGCTGCCGGCTTTGGCGACACCGTGTATGTCGGCCCGGAAGCCGAGTTCTTCATGTTCGACGACGTCCGCTTCAATTCGGACTACAACGAGTCCTTCTACAAGATCGACGACATCGAGCTGCCGACCAACACCGGCAAGGAATATGAGGGCGGCAACCTTGCGCACCGTCCGCGCGCCAAGGGTGGCTACTTCCCCGTCGCGCCGGTCGATCCCTGCACGGACATCCGCGCCGAGATGGTGACCACCATGCTCGAAATGGGCCTGCCCTGCGACAAGCACCATCATGAGGTGGCCGCCGCGCAGCACGAGCTGGGCCTTACCTTCGGCACGCTGGTCACCACTGCCGACCGTATGCAGATCTACAAGTATGTCGTGATGATGGTCGCGCAGGCCTATGGCAAGACGGCGACGTTCATGCCCAAGCCCATCGCGCAGGACAACGGCTCGGGCATGCACACGCATATCTCGATCTGGAACGGCGGCGACAACACCTTCGCGGGCAATGGCTATGCCGGCCTCAGCGACACCTGCCTCTACTTCATCGGCGGCGTCATCAAGCACGCCAAGGCGCTGAACGCCTTCACCAACCCGACGACCAACAGCTACAAGCGTCTGGTCCCGGGCTTCGAGGCGCCGGTGCTGCTGGCTTACTCCGCGCGCAACCGCTCGGCTTCCTGCCGTATTCCCTACGGCTCGGGCACCAAGTCGAAGCGCGTCGAGTTCCGCTTCCCGGACGCGATGGCCAACCCGTATCTGTGCTACTCGGCACTGCTGATGGCTGGCCTCGACGGCATCGAGAACAAGATCCATCCCGGCGAGGCGATGGACAAGAATCTCTACGATCTGCCGCCGGAAGAGCTGAGCCAGGTCCCCACAGTCTGCGGTTCGCTCCGCGAGGCGCTGAACAGCCTGGAGTCCGATCACGACTTCCTGCTCAAGGGCGACGTGTTCACCAAGGACCAGATCGAGGCCTATATCGAGCTCAAGTGGCCGGAAGTGTATCGCTGGGAAATGGCGCCCAGCCCGGTCGAGTTCGACATGTATTACAGCGCCTGATCTTTCGATCAGCACGCTTTCGAGACGGAAGGGCCCGGCATTGTTTGCCGGGCCCTTTTGATTTACCCTCCTGCTGACAGGTGGGAACACGCGGTCGCGGCGTCCACTCCATCGGCGCCCCAAACCCATCGCGAAGAGAGGCACGGCAGCTGGCAGACCGATCGCGCAGGACGCGGCGGGCAGCCGCTGCGGTCATCTGTTGGAGGGAATGCATGAACCGCAAACCGATTTTCGATGCCGTCCGCAAGATGCTCGGCCGGGGCTTTACCGATGCGGAAGTGAAGGCGCTCGACAAGGCCTTCATTCTTTAGGTCGAACAAGAGCGTGTGAGTGAGAGTGAGTGGCAGGCAGGCAGGGGCAGCGATCTTGCGTACTGTGAGAATCCAGCCACCGTCAGCGGGCAGATACACGATTCGGAAGCGCCTGCCTGCAAGTCGAGAATCGTGAGTGAGTGCGAGCGAGCAGTAGGTTGGCGTTGGCGTACCACCATGAGGTCGACGGCATGGTCGACGATCAGGCGATAGGC
>JAFKLU010000297.1 GCA_017304105.1 Sphingomonadales bacterium | reverse complement strand
GCTGCGAGCGGGGTGCATAATCGGGCCGGTCATGCCTCCCCCTGCATGACCTGAGTGGCGTGGCAGCGCCGCTCGCTCGACCATGGGGAGGGCTGGCGGCGACCGGTTTACAGCGCTCCCAGACCGGCGTCGCCAGTCCTCCTCCCCTACAGCTCCACGCAGCCGCCATCGACGAAGAGATCGATCCCGGTGATGAAGCTCGCTTCGTCCGAGGCCAGGAACAGCACCGGCCGGGCAATCTCCTCCGGCGTGCCCATGCGCTTCATCGGCACGGCCTGCGTCATCATGCTGCGCAGGCCCGGAACGGCTTCCGCCGGGAGGCCGCTGCGATTGATGATGGGCGTCTCGGTGGGGCCGGGGCTCACCATGTTGACGCGGATGCCCTGGCCGATCAGCTCGGCCGCCAGTGTCCGCGCGACGGCGCGCAGGCCCGCCTTGGCCGAGGCGTAGATGACGTTGCCGGGCACCGCCGCGACAGAGCCGATGGAGCCGGTGATGACGATGGCGCCGGGGCCGGTCATCAGCGGCAGCGCCTTCTGCACGGCGAAGAAGCAGCCGCGCAGGTTGACGTCGTGGATCTCGTCCCACTGCTGCGCCGTCACTTCCATGACCGGCACGAAGGCGCCGATGCCGGCGTTGACGAACAGCACATCGATCCGCCCATGCGCCTCCCGGATCGCCGCGATCACCTCCGCGCTGCTCTCGATGTCCGAAATGTCGGCGCGAAAGCCGCGCGCGCCCGGAATGGCGGCCACCGTCTCGTCGATGGTCTTCTGGTCGCGCCCGGTGAGGAACACATGCGCGCCCTCCGCCGCAAAGCCCTCCGCGCTGGCGCGGCCGATGCCGCTGTTGCCGCCGACGACCAGAACCACCTTGTCCCTGAAGCGCATCGCTCTCTCTCCCTGATGATTTTGTCCATTGCTTAATGGGGCGGGCGGGAAAGGGAAGCGCTGTTCGCCGCGCCGGGGCGCCGGGCTATGTCTTGCGCAGGCTCCGCATGCCCTTGGTCCGGCTGGTCAGATGATAGTCCCGGCAGAGTGCGCAGCGATAGGGGCGCAGCACCACGTCCGCGCGCAGGGCGACTTGCCGGGCGGCCTCCTCGGAGGGGTAGCGCACTTTTCTGGTGCAGATGCCGAGCCGTGTGCGCATTGGCCGGGGCCTTATCACCGCTCCTCTGCGCTCGCCAATGACCTGCATTGCGCATTGCAGCACAAATCGGCAGTCTGGCCCATATGACATCAGAATCCCCCACGAGCCTCCCGATCAGCCAGCGCGATCCCGAGAGCCAGCCCTGGTGGCTCGGCGCGGTCATCTATCAGATCTACCCGCGCAGCTTCGCGGATTCGAATGGCGACGGCGTGGGCGACCTGCCCGGCATCACCGCGCATCTCGATCATGTCGCGAGCCTCGGCGTGGATGCCATCTGGCTCTCCCCCTTCTTCACCTCGCCGATGCGCGACTTTGGCTATGACGTCTCGGACTATTGCGATGTCGACCCGATCTTCGGCACGCTCGCGGACTTCGACGCGCTGATCGAGAAGGCGCACCGGCTCGGGCTCCGGGTCATCATCGATCAGGTCTATGCGCATACGTCGGACCAGCATCCCTGGTTCGTCTCCAGCCGCAACGAGCCGCAGGGCGAGCATGGCGACTGGTATCTCTGGCACGATCCCAAGCCCGAGGGCTCGCCGCCCTCCAACTGGCAGAGCGTGTTCGGCGGTCCGGCATGGACGTGGGACGCGCGCCGCCGCCAATATTATTGCCACAATTTCCTCAAGGAGCAGCCGCAGCTCAACGGCCATAATCCGGCGGTGCAGCAGGCCTTGCTCGATGTGGCGCGTTTCTGGCTGGAGCGCGGGGTCGATGGCTTCCGGCTCGATGCGCTCAACTTCCTGATGCAGGACAAGGGGCTCCGCGACAATCCGCCCCAGCCGCCATCCCACCAGCCGCGCACCCGACCGTTCGACTATCAGCGGCGCCTCTACAATCAGGGCCATCGCGACATCCCGAAGTTCATCGGGAAGATCAGTGCCCTGATGGCTCAGTATGGCGCCTTCACTGTCGCGGAGATCGGCGGCGAGGATGCGCTGCGGGAGATGAAGCTCTACACGAAGGGCGAGACCCGGCTGAACACCAGCTACGGCTTCGACTTCCTCTATGCCGAGGCGCTGACCCCGGCGGTGATCGCGGCGGCCGCCAGCCAATGGCCGGACACGGCGGGCACCGGCTGGCCGAGCTGGGCCTTCGAAAATCACGATGCGCCGCGCGCGATCTCGCGCTGGCTGCCGCGCGAGGCGGACGATGAGATGCGGCGGCGCTTCGCTGGGATGAAGATGCTGCTGCTGCTCTGCCTGCGCGGCAATATCTTCCTTTATCAGGGCGAGGAACTCGGCCTGACGCAGGTCGACATCCCCTTTGAGGATCTGCAGGACCCGGAGGCCATCGCCAACTGGCCGCTCACCCTTTCGCGCGATGGCGCCCGCACGCCCATGCCATGGAGCGCCAAGGGGATGCACGGCGGCTTCTCGACCTTCAAGCCATGGCTGCCGCTAGGGGAGGATCATGGCGCACTGGCGGTTGATGCGCAGGATAAGGACCCTGCCTCGCTGCTCACTCTCACGCGCACGCTGCTCGCCTTCCGCAAGACGCATCCGGCGCTGCGCTGGGGCGCGGTGAGGTTCCGCGAGGTGGAGGAGAGCCTGTTGCTGTTCGAGCGGCGTTTCGGCGAGGAGAAGCTGCTCTGCCTGTTCAACCTGGGGCCGGAGGAGATCGCCTGGCCCGCGAGTCTGCCGGTGCTGGCGGAGCCGCTGAGCAGCGTCGGCGGGGCGGGGCAGGGGACGCTGCCGGGCTATTCCGGCTGCGTGCTCCGGGGATAGGGCAGCCGCGCCCGCGCTCCCACGGCGAATTTTAGGGTAAAGAAATCAAAAGACAAATTCCGCGCGGCTTGCCTCTGCCGCCGCGGCGCCGATGCTCGGCAAGTCCCCGCTCCGCAGCCTTTGGAATATTTTAACGATTAATGGCCAAGGTTAATGCGGTTTATCAACCGGGGACTGATTCATCATGACTGTTATCGCATCCAATGTTTCTGCCCTTCGCGCTCAGAATTCGAGTGCGAAGGCCAATGCCGGCCTCTCGCAGGCCATGGAGCGTCTGTCGTCGGGCAAGCGCATCAACTCCGCCAAGGACGACGCCGCCGGCCTCGCCATCGCCACCAAGATGACCTCGGAAATCCGCGGTCTCTCGGCGGCCATCCGCAACGCCAATGACGGCATCTCCGTCACGCAGGTTGCAGAAGGCGCGATGGGCGAAGTCGCCAACATCCTTCAGCGCATGCGCGAACTGGCCGTCCAGGCCTCGTCAGGCACGGTCAGCACGAGCGACCGCACCGCGATCCAGGCGGAAGTCACCGAGCTCACCTCGCAGATCACGAACATCGCGGCGCGCACGAGCTTCAACGGCATCACGCTGCTCAACGGCTCCGCCGCTGCCACCGATCCGGTCCAGATCAAGATCCAGGTCGGCAACAATTCTGGCGAGACCGTCGACCTCACGCTGGCCGCGATGAACCTGACCAGCCTGGGCATCGACTCGCTCGCCACCTTCGCCGACGCCGATGGCTCGGGCGCCACCGCAGCGCTCTCCGCGATCAATCTGGCGCTCGACAAGGTCGCCTCTTCGCGCGCCACGATCGGTGGTACGCAGAGCCGGCTCGATGCGACCATCAACAACCTGACCACCACGGTCACCAACCTCTCTGACGCACGTTCGCGGATCGAGGATGCCGACTTCGCCGTGGAGTCGACCGCCCTCGCCAAGAACCAGATCCTGAGCCAGGCCTCCACCGCGATGCTCGCGCAGGCGAACCAGAGCCAGCAGGGCGTCCTCAGCCTCCTGCGCGGCGGCTGACGATCGCAGGGTCGGCGACGGTATCAGTCCGCCGTCGCCGCTCCCCTGATCCTTGGGACCGGACGGACCCGAGGCAGGGACAGGGCTGACCGAAGCGGAGGCAGGGCGAGAGCCCTCAGGCCTCCTCTCGCACGAAGCGCGTATGATTGGGCATCGCCAGTGCTGCCGCGACGCCCGGCCGGGCGCGCATGCGCTCCAGCCACGCCATCGCATTGGGCGTGCGCTCGGCATTCCACAGATGCGGATGCCCGCGCGGCATTCCGTTCGCCATGGCGAACACCGCAATGTCCGCAAGGCTGAACTGGTCCGCGACCAGCCAGTCATGGCCCGCAACGGCCGCCTCGACCCGGTCGGTCACCTCCATCAGATTGTGCCGCCAGCTTTCAAGCTCGCGTTCCGTAAAGCCGCCGCTCGCCGCGAGCGACCATTTGTCGCGTTTTTCCTTGAGCGGAATGCGCTCCAGCCGCGCTTCGACCTCGCCTTCCGGCAGTGATTTGGCGAGCCCCGGAATGAGGGCGTGCCAGGCCAGGAACGAG
>JAFKLU010000296.1 GCA_017304105.1 Sphingomonadales bacterium | reverse complement strand
TTCCACCGTCCGGGCGGCGGCATGGTCGACAAGGCCGGGGAGCTGGCCGTGCAGCAGGGTGATGAGATGGACGAAGTCCGCAAAGTCCACCAGATCGCGCACGAAGGAGTGGCGATCCCCGCCGATCGCCGCCGCACTATAACTGTGCGCGGCCGATCCATCCTGGTCGACGAGCGCCGCAATAAGGGCGGCAAGGCTGGGGTCGGTCGTCACGCGGGGTAGGATTTCCATTGCAAACCTCTTCGCACCTTCCGTCACCGGAAGATGTCGTCCCCGCGCAAAGAAATACGACCCGGAAAGTTAAAAACCTCTTGATTTTAAGCGCGAAGGAGCGACCGATTTGATATCATATTTCGCCCCGAAAAGGCACGATTTCTGTGCCTTTCGTCCCAATATCGGCCATCGGGCGGCCCGCCGCCGATAAGGCACGTTTCGTCGTCCGGATGGTCGGCAAGCGGCATTGCCCGGAGCCGTGCTGTTGCCTAGAGACGGGGCGTCGGCATGTGGGGCCGGCCTATCCGAAAAAGGGCAGTCCATGACGTCTCGCCATCGCGTTCTGCTGATCGCCGAGCAGGCAAATCCCGAATGGGTGAGCGTGCCGCTGGTCGGCTGGTCGCTCGCCGCAGCGCTGCGCAGGCAAGCGGACGTCCACATCGTCACGCAGGTCCGCAACAAGGAGGCGTTCGAGCGCGCCGGGCTGGTGGAAGGGCGCGACTTCACCGCGATCGATACCGAGGCGCTGATGGCGCCGCTCTGGAAGGTCGCGGACCTGCTGCGCGGCGGCAAGGGCAAGGGCTGGACGACCGTGACCGCCATCCAGTCGCTCTCCTATCCGCTGTTCGAGCGGATGATCTGGAAGCGCTTCGGCGCCGATATCCGCGCCGGGAAATATGACGTCGTCCACCGCGTGACGCCGCTCAGCCCCACGGCGGCAAGCTCGCTCGCCAGGCGCTGCCGCAAGGCGGGCGTGCCGTTCGTGGTCGGCCCGCTCAATGGCGGCATCCCCTGGCCGCGCGAGTTCACCAGGGAGCGCCATCAGGAGAAGGAATGGCTCTCCTATGTGCGCGGTCTCTACAAGGCGATGCCGGGCATCAAGGCGACCTGGGCGAACAGCGCGGCGATCATCGCGGGATCGCTGCACACCCGCTCCGAGCTGCCGGCCTCGGCGCAGGGCAGGGCGCTCTACATTCCGGAAAATGCGATCGACCCGGCGCGCTTTGCCGACCGGGGCGATAAGGCCCGCTACGGCGCGCTCAGCCTATGCTTCATCGGGCGGCTGGTGCCCTATAAAGGGCCGGACATCGCGATCGAGGCGGCGCAACATCTGCTGCGCGCCGGCAAGGCCACGCTGACCATCGTGGGCGACGGGCCGATGATGGCGGAGCTGAAGGCGCTCGCGGCTCGGCTCGGCGTGGAAAGTGCCGTGACCTTCGCGGGATGGGTGGAACATGCCGACGTGCCGAAGATCGCGCACGGGCACAGCGTGTTCCTTTTCCCCAGCGTGCGCGAGTTTGGCGGCGGCGCGGTGATCGAGGCGATGGCGCTCGGCCTGGTGCCGATCGTCGCGGATTATGGCGGGCCGGCGGAGATCGTCAGCGCCGATACCGGCTTCAAGCTGCCCATCGGCGCGCGCGAGATGCTGGTAGCGGAGGCGAAGGCGGTGCTGGACGAGATGGCAGCAGGCAAGCAAGACCTCGCCACCCTCGCCGCGCGCGGACGCGAACGGATCGACGCCCTCTACAGCTGGGACAGGAAGGCCGCGCAGGTGGTGCAGGTCTACGACTGGGTGACCGGCAAGCGAGCGGACAAGCCGGATTTCGGGTTTTTCTGAGCTACTCAGTGGCCTGGTGCCGCCGCTGGAGCAGATAACGCGTTCTCGCTAGTCGGAGAAGGTCACGTTGGAGAACCGCCCCGCCAGAGAGCGGTCATAGACCGAACGGTTCTTTCCGTAGTTATTGTCGTGCATTTCCACGGTCTTGCCGAGCAAGGTCGACAATATGGCGATGTGCATCCGATCGGTGCGTACCCGTTCGGCGCGGTCAAGGAAGCGGACCAGCGCGTCGACCGCGCGGGCGGAATAATGCGAGGCCATCGAATCCGTCGCGAAGACGTGCGAGAGATCGACATTGTCTGGCGGCAGTGGGGCGCCCAGACTCTCCACGTCTTCCCGAAACGCATTGAGGGTTCCGTCCTTCACCTTCCCGCGGTGTTGCAGATCCCGTACCCAGAGCTTGAGGTTGCGCAGCTGGAAGGCGCCATCGAAGGGATGGGTCGTCAGCGCACGGCTCGCGCGGCGGCGCGTTTCCTCCCGATTCCAGAGCAGCGCCATATCATGTCCGAGCAGCACCTTGGCGCGCGGCGCAGCGGCGAGCGTGAAATCGAAGGAGCGCTGTTCGCGGCAGATGATCGTGCACCGCTCGTCCAGACGCGCAAGCACATCCTCGTGGCCGCGGATGCTGTGCGGCAGGATGATGAGTTCCTCGCAGCGGTCGAGATTGACGGCGATGAAGCTGCTCACATTATGATAGGGCATGACCAGATTGCCGCCGCCCCCGATGATGACGCGGCTGGGCTTGCTCAGCCGGTCGTTGAGAGTGACGGGAGAATAAGCGAGGCCGATGCGATCGAAGAATTGGTAGGTGGCTTCGGCGATGAGGGAATCGCCCGCATTCCCGCTGTTGGGAGCAAAGACGGTCTCGCGCGCGTCGCCAGCCAGAAGCAGTGCCTTGAGGCCCTGCGCGTCGATTTCCTGCACCTGGGGGCTCCCTTGCTCAGCCAATGTTCCGCCTGATCCGGCGCAGCAGCCCGGCCGCCTCGCGCAGCAACGGCGTGCGGTCGATCAGCCTCAGTTCGTGAATATCGGTGCGCGAGGGGCGCTGGTGGCCCAGTTCGGGCAGGGCGAGCCAGGTTGAGAGTTCGGGATGATCCCTGCGCAGCCAGCTATAGGCGCCATCCACGTGCATCGGGCCGCCTGCGGGATCGCCCGGCGCGCGCGTGAGGATGCGTTCCAGATAGGGCACGGCCACCGTCATCGCCTGCGCGGAGAAGGCGAGGAAATGCGTCGTCCGGATGCGCTGCTCGGGCGCCGCTTCATGGATGGGCCCCTGTTCGGGCTGTCCGGCATAGGGTTCATAGCCGCCATAGAAGATCGACCAGGGCCTGGCGGCGAGTGCTTCGAGCGCAGCGGGCATGAGGGCCTCGATGTCCGGCGCGAAGTCGAGGTCGTCTTCGAGGATCAGCAGGCGCTGGACGCCATCCGCGCGTGCTTCCTGCAGGATCGACAAATGGCTGCCGAAGCAGCCGCGCGCGCCGATCGATGGGAAGCCGCCCGCGTCCTGCGGCCGAAAGGCGTCGTGAAAGTCGATCTGGCCGCCGAGCGCAAGGCCCATGCGGGCAAGCTCCGCTGCCATCTCCCGGCGCCGGTCCTGTCGATGCCTGAGGTTGATGATCCGGATGCGGTCGAATGTATCGAGCAGCATCTGGCCGGCTCTCGTTGGCATCGATCTTCCCACTCTTTGTCCCGTTCGGACATGTTAACCCAAGCCGTTCCCAAGCGGGATTGGCAATCTAAGCCCGAATTTGCAACGGTCCTTTTAGGTTCGATGCCGTAAGGATTCGTTACTTGTCGGGGGCTGGGTCATCGTGCCGATCCGCCTTCGTATCTGGCCTTTTTCCCCGCGAGCGTAATGGCGTTCCTCTTCCTGCGCGAAAGGGAGCAGCGCTGTTCCCGATTTCTCACGTGATCGATGCAGCCAAAAAAAAAAGCCCCGCCGGAGCGGAGCTTTTCTTGTTTACTGATCCAGGAACGAGCGCATCTTGCGGCTGCGGCTCGGATGCTTGAGCTTGCGCAGGGCCTTTGCCTCGATCTGGCGGATGCGCTCGCGGGTCACGCTGAACTGCTGGCCCACTTCCTCAAGGGTGTGGTCCGTGTTCATGCCGATGCCGAAGCGCATGCGCAGCACGCGCTCCTCGCGCGGGGTGAGGCTGGCGAGGACGCGGGTGACCGTCTCCTTGAGATTGGCCTGAATGGCCGCATCCACCGGGATGATCGCGTTCTTGTCCTCGATGAAGTCGCCGAGGTGCGAGTCCTCCTCGTCGCCGATCGGCGTTTCGAGGGAGATCGGCTCCTTGGCGATCTTCATCACCTTGCGCACCTTTTCGAGCGGCATGGAGAGGCGCTCTGCCATTTCCTCGGGCGTCGGCTCACGGCCCTGCTCGTGCAGGAACTGGCGGCTGGTGCGCACCAGCTTGTTGATCGTCTCGATCATGTGAACCGGGATGCGGATGGTGCGGGCCTGATCCGCGATGGAGCGCGTGATCGCCTGCCTGATCCACCAGGTCGCATAGGTCGAGAACTTGTAGCCGCGGCGATACTCGAACTTGTCGACCGCCTTCATGAGGCCGATATTGCCTTCCTGGATGAGGTCCAGAAACTGCAGGCCGCGGTTCGTGTACTTCTTCGCAATCGAGATCACGAGGCGGAGATTGGCCTCGACCATCTCCTTCTTCGCGATGCGCGCCTCGCGCTCGCCCTTCTGCACCATGTTCACGATG
>JAFKLU010000295.1 GCA_017304105.1 Sphingomonadales bacterium | reverse complement strand
ATGCCGCCATATTTGCTGCGCCACTTGTAGAAGGTCACATCGCTGATGCCATGCTTGCGGCACAACTCCGCCGCCGTCAGTCCGGCCGCGTGCTCCTTCAATATACCGATGATCTGCTCTTCGCTGAACCTCGATCGCTTCACTGCCTGGTGGCGCTCAGTACCGGCACCGAATTGGGCAGGAAACGTCGCAGGCCGACATTGTAGAAGGCGAGGCAAAGCGCGGCGAGAAGCATCATCGGCTCGCCCAAATCGATCCCCGGTGCCAAGGTAGATGGGCGCTGACCACGGCTTTCGGTTTCGCATCGCAGTCGCTTAGCGCGCTTCTCGACCACAGCAGCCGGAACTGGGCCGTGGACGGTTCGGCGTCCCTGCCGATTTTCGACTGGGGTGCACGCTCCGCCAATGTGAGATTGACCAAGGCGCGCGCCGACGAATTGACGGCCGCTTATCAGCGTGCGGTACAGGGGGCGTTCCAGGAGGTGTCGAATGCCCTCGTCGCGCGCCGCAGCCTCGCGGAGCAGGCCGACCTGCTCGTAAGGACCGTGGCGGCCCAGGCGGAACTCGCCCGGACCGCGCGACAGAGATACGACAACGGCATAGCGATCTATCTGGAGGTGCTGGATGCCGAGCGAAACCTTTTCGCGGCTGAGCAGCAATTGATCGCCGTCAGGTCTGCCGCCATTCAGAATGATGTTTCCCTGTACACGGCGCTTGGGGGCGGCAGTTACTAGAAGCCTGAGTGCCGCCTTCAGCAGTGATCGAGAAGCGTTCGGATATATCCAGACTATCGACCTCGTGCGCACAGGAGGCGCGCCAAAGCATGACTGATATGGCTTTCTTCACCCCGTCCGGCGTCCGCCTGCGGCGGCATTCGCAACGCCCCGGTCCGCTGAACTGGCTGCTCCTGCCGGGCGGTCCGGGAATCGGCTCCGAGAGCTTGCAGGAGCTGGCCGATGCGCTCGATGTGCCGGGCGCGGTTTGGTTCGTCGATCTCCCCGGCGACGGGTCCAATCGAGCGCCGCCGGGCGCGAAGGCCGATCCGTTCGCGGATTGGCCGCAGGTCGTGCTGGAAGCGGCGGAGGCGCTGCCGAGCGTCGTCTTCGCCGGCCATTCGACGGGTGGCATGTATCTGCTTGCCACGCCCGAACTCGAAACACAAATACTGGGCCTGGCACTGCTCGACACGGCCCCGGATGCGGCGTGGCATCCGAAGTTCGTCGCGATGACGCAAGGCCCATCCCCTTCCTGCAGTCGATGCCGCGACGGCCGTCTACGAAGCGGATCGTCGGGACGAGAATATCGCGGCGATTGCCGTCGCATCGACCGAGTGGAATTTCACGCCGTCATCGCTCGATGCCGGGCGCGACCTGCTGGCGCGGATGCCATATAACAGCGCGGCGGTTGATTGGTCGGACGCGAATTTCGATCACATATACAAGGCGGCTTGGTGGCCGAAATTCATGCCCGCGCTGATCCTCGCCGGAAGCGATGATCGCATCGTCTGGCAAGGCGGTTGGGACGATGCCCGTTTTCGCGGCGAGAATGTTACGACATGCGTGGTGGAAGGCGGCGGACATTTCCCGTGGATCGAAAATCCTGGGGCTGTAGCACGCGCCTTCAAGTCGCTGGCCGATCGCGTCACAATCTGATCCAGCCTTGTCGCCTCAGATCGGCGGCGGTGGTGCCTCGGTTACGGGCACGTTGGTTTTCGAGCAGTCGCTGGCAATACCTCAGGATATGACCCGCCGTCGCCAGCCCCGGTAGGCCGCTTCCGCCAGTAGCCACCGAAAGGATGCCGTCATGCCCAATGATCGAAACCAGCTGCTCACTGTTGCCGATGTGCTCAACGTTACAGGCTTCAAGTCTCGGACGACCCTCTATCGTCGTGCTCGGAGCGGCAACTTTCCGTCACCCTGCCATATCGGTGCGGGCAAAATCCGCTGGCGCTCGGGTGACATTGAGGATTGGCTAAACAGCCTTCAGCCGCGTCGTTACTGAGCCCGTGCGAGCGCGCTCGCGAATCCCTTCACCCAATAGCGCGAACTTTTCGATGCGGCGCGATGCAGCGCGATGCAATTTTATTCCACGAAATGCACCACCAGTGCACCACGGGGAGAAAATTGCCCACCGATCGGCGGGCAAAATTGCGGGTTAAGTTGTTGATTTAATTGGTCGGGACGAGAGGATTCGAACCTCCGACCCCCACACCCCCAGTGTGATGCGCTACCAGGCTGCGCTACGTCCCGACCGGAGGGGGCCTCCTAGGCGTGTCGGGCGGGGTTTGCAAGGGGCCGCGTGAGCAGATTGGGCATTGGTCAGAGCACCGCTATATAGCTCGCCATATAGTCGAAGAAGGCGTTGAGGCGGGCGCGGGCGCTGCGGGTGAGGGTGATGAGGCACAGCTCCTCATTGTCCGGGTCCGGCTCGATCGCGATGAAGCCGAGGGTCAGCGCATGCCGGATGCGCGGGGAGAGCGCTGCGGAGCGCGAAACGCCGAATTCGGCGGGATGATCCGCGCCCACGCGCCGGCTCAGCCACTCGTGGACCATGATGTCGAGGAGGAAATCGAACGTCTCGGAAGGGATGCGCTCGGGGAAATGCTCGGCAAGCTTGACCCTGAAGGTGATGTAGATTCGGGCGGCGGAGAAATAATCGAGATCGGGCCGATTGAAGGCGGCACCACTCTCGAATCCCATATGCGGGATCTTGGCGATCTGCTGGCGGATCGAATCGACGAACGGCACGGCGGAGCCTTGCCCCGCGCTTCCGCCCAGCTTTGTGTCACGTGAGGTCATAACTGCTTTTCCATCCGCGATCGCGGTGAATGCCCAGGACCATGACGAGCTGGCCGGGGATCGCCCACAGGCCTTCATAGCCATGGTAGACGAGGGCGGAGAACTCAGGGGTTATGATGGTCGCGAAATGCGCAACCACGGCGTTGAGCTGGAAGGCAGCGACCCAGATGGGCCACCACTGCCGGCTCCTGGCGGCGACCACATACATGGCGAGAAAGGCAACGAGATCGATGGCGAGGACAATCTCGTTGGTCTCGCGCCAATGAAGATTGAGCAGCCGCTCAAGGAACATCGTCGCGAACGTGGCGAGCAGCACGATCGCGGTGGTCGCCCGTCCTTCCCAGCCGCCGAGCAGCAGGGCGTAGCCGCAGGCGCCGATGCACATGGACCAGAACAGGATTGCGATCAGCATGGAGTCATAGCCTCGTTTCCGGTCGCAATCCTGTCTGGCGACGGCACAGGTGGGGCCTGCCGTCTTTACTTCGTCAGCGCCAGCTCGGCCGCGGGGGCCGGCTGTGCAACACGGGCCGTGAGGCCGTTGGGGCAGCCATAGTCGACGACGTCGAGCGTGCTGTGACCTTTGATGGCGGAGAGCTGCCGCACGACGGTCAACATGTCGCCACGGCCCGCCACGAGATGCTCGAAGCTGCGCGCCATGCCTTCCAGCAGCTTCTGGCTCTGCGCCATGGGCAGGCCGCTCTGCTCGCTCGCCTCGATGATGGAGCTTGCGAGCCGGGTCTTCGACAGGATCGCATTGTCGATCGCGGCGATGGTGAGCTTGGTGTCCTCGGCAACGACGAGACCCGTGGTTTCAGCAATTTTGAACATGGCTTCTCCTCGGCGCAAAACGGCGCATGGAATTGTGGGACTGCGGCGACGGCTTTAGCTGAAGGCTTTGAATGCGCCCGAGATCAGCAGGGCCATGCCGATGACCACCATAGTTGAAAGGAAGGCGATCGACAGAATCTGGACTGTCTTGTGACCCAGAGTCTGTTCATTCAATTGCCCTCCCAACGGCGGCATCAGCTTGAGCCCTGCAGCATGGTGCTGCTGCATCGCCTCCTGCACGTCCACAATGGAGGATTTTTCCTGCTCGGTAAGGTCTGCCGGCTGCCTAGGCAATTCCTGCCCAAGCTGCGCGAGAAGGCGCCCCGCCTCGCGCCGATCCGCGACTCTAAGGAGCTGGGTCGCGGCGAGGATGTGATTGTCGACGGTGCTGTGGGAAATGCCCAGCTTCCGGGCGATCTGCTTAGACGTGAAGCCCTGGGCCACGAGCTCCAGACAGTCCCGTTGCCGTAAGGTCAGCCGGCTTATGACTTCAGGCTTCGACATCATGCTATGTGGCAATAGCACGCCCCACCTGTCACGCCCTTTTTTAACGTGCGCCGTGTGCGATTCGCGATGAATCGACGGGAGCGGGGATCTGGCCCCCGGAAGACCGGGGCGCCGATCGCGGTTGCCTGGCGGGAGGGGATATGCTAGCCGCGCGCCCTTGAACCAGAGGCAATCGGCCAGTTGCGGTCGATCCGTTCCATCCACTGGTCGCGCTGTTTCAAGGATCGCAATGCTCGCTACATACGCACTCGCTTCCGCTGCTCCGTCCGGCTCGTCCGGCATGGCTGCGATCGTCAATTTCATGCCGCTGATCCTCATCTTCGCGGTGTTCTATTTCCTGCTCATCCGCCCGCAACAGCAGCAGGTTAAGAAGCATCGCGCCAAGGTTGCGGCCGTGAAGAAGGGCGATGGGCAAAGTCGTCCGGGTGGACGATGTCTATGTCGATGTCGAGCTGGGCCAGGGCATCAAGGTGAAGGCGGTCAAGAGCACGCTGAGCGACGTCATCGATCCGATGACCGCCAAGCCGGCCAACGACTGACCGGATCATGCTTGACTTTCCCCGCTGGAAAATCTGGGCCGTCTGTCTGACGCTGCTGGTCGGCTGCCTGTACGCAGTCCCCAGCTTCCTGCCCGAACAGGCCACTGCGCAGCTGCCCAAGTTCATGCAGGCGCGCGTCAACCTCGGCCTCGACCTTTCGGGCGGCAGCTACATCCTGCTTGAGGCGGACACGAACGACGTTGCCAAGCAACGCGTCGCCAACATGGAAGAGCAGATCCGCACGGAGCTGCGCCGCAGCGATGCGCGCATCGCGATCGGCGAGATGTCGGCGCGCGGCAACCAGCTCAGCTTCATGGTGCGCGATTCCGCCCAGGTCGACGCGGCGGTGGAGCGCATCCGCCCGCTGACGCAGGGCGCGGGCATGACCGGCCAGCGGGACTTCACGGTCGAGGTGCGCGATGGCAACACCATCGTCGTGACGCCGACCGACGCAGGCATCGCCAACAGCGTCGAGACGGCGATGGAGACGGCGACGGAAGTCATCCGCAAGCGCATCGACGAGCTTGGCACGCGTGAGCCGACGGTCATCCGCCAGGGCGCGAACCGCATCGTCGTCCAGGTGCCGGGCCTGCAGAACCCGACGGAGCTCAAGAACTTGCTCGGCCAGACCGCCAAGCTGGAGTTCAAGCTGGTCGATACGACTGCAAACCCCGCCGACCTCGCGCGCGGCATCGCGCCGATCGGCAGCGAGCTTGTGCCCTATCCCGACAATCCACTGGGCCAGGCCGTGATCGCGGTGAAGCGGCAGGTCATGGTCTCCGGCGACGAACTGATCGACGCGCAGCAGGGCTATAGCCAGCAGGGCAATGCGCCGGTGGTCAACATCCGCTTCAATGGCTCGGGCGCCAACAAGTTCGCGCGCACCACGCAGCAGAACGTCAACAAGCCCTTCGCCATGATCCTCGATGGCAAGGTGCTCTCCGCGCCCAACATCAACGAGCCGATCCTGGGCGGTTCCGCGCAGATCAGCGGCAACTTCACGGTGGAGAGCGCCAACCAGCTCGCCATCGCGCTGCGATCGGGCAAGCTGCCGGTGGCCCTCAAGGTCGTGCAGGAATCGACCGTGTCGCCCGAGCTGGGCGCCGACTCGATCAAGGCGGGCCTGACGGCCTCCGTGCTCGCGGTGGTCCTCGTCGCGGCCTTCATGTTCCTGAGCTACGGCCGCTGGGGCGTTTACGCGAACATCGCCGTGACCATCAACGTGCTGGTCATCCTCGGCGTCATGGGCGTGCTCAATGCGACGCTGACTTTGCCGGGCATCGCCGGCTTCGTGCTCACCATCGGTACCGCGGTGGACGCCAACGTGCTCATCTACGAGCGTTTGCGCGAGGAACTGCGGCGCGGCCGTTCGGTCGTGCAGGCGATCGAGCATGGCTACAAGGAAGCCAGCCGCACCATCTTCGAGGCGAACGTTACGCACGCCATTGCCGGCGGCATCATGCTCGTGCTCGGCTCCGGGCCGGTCAAGGGCTTCGCCATCGTGCTGCTTATCGGCATCGCGACCAGCGTGTTCACCGCCGTCACCTTCACGCGCCTGCTGGCGGTGCAGTGGCTGCGGCGCAAGCGACCGACCACGATCAAGATGGGCCCGGTGCGCGTGGTGCCGGACAATACGAACATCGGTTTCGTGCGCATCCGCCACATCGCTTTCGCGATCACCGCGCTACTGACGGTTGCGGCCGTGGCGGCAACGGTGACGCGCGGCCTCAATCTCGGCGTGGACTTCGTGGGCGGCGTCTCCATTGAGGAGAAGTTCGCCTCGCCGCCGCCGCTCGACGAGGTGCGCTCGACGGTCAATGCTCTGGGCCTCGGTGAAGCGACATTGCAGCAACTCGGCGGCCAGAACACGGTCTCCATCCGTCTGCCGCTGCCCGATTCGGAAGACCCCGCCGCCACCAATCTCGTGGTCGAGAAGGTGAAGGCGGCGCTGGCGAAGGAATTCCCCGGCGCGACCTTCAGCAACTATTCGACCGTCTCGGGCAAGGTCTCGGGCGAGCTGATCCAGAACGGCGTGCTCGCCGTGCTGCTCGCGATCATCGGCATCGCGATCTTCTCCTGGTTCCGTTACGAA
>JAFKLU010000294.1:5227-8307 GCA_017304105.1 Sphingomonadales bacterium | reverse complement strand
CGCGCGTAGCGTCGCCCTTGAGGACATTGCAGCCGCAGGCCTCGGCAAGCGCGAGCGAATCGTCATTACCGTCGATCACCACGATTCGCGCCGGGTTGATTCCCCGCGCGATGAGCTCGCGAACCGCCTCCGCCCCGCTGGTGCCGAAGCCGCAGACGACGATGTGATCGGTCAGGGTTTTCTGAATGCGGGACATGCGCCACCTGTGCCAGACGTTGCGAAACACGAAATGATAGGCCGTCCCGAGGAAGATCAGCCAGACGAAGATGCGGATCGGCGTGACGAAGAAGGTCTCGAACAGCCGCGTCGTGTCGCTCACCGGCACGATGTCGCCATAGCCCACCGTCGTGACCGTCACGGTGGTGAAGTAGAGCACGTCGACGAAGCTGATGTGGTTGTCCAGATTGTCCTTGAGACCGTCTCGCTCGATCCAGTGGACGATGAGCACCGACGCGACGAGCGCGAAGATCAGGCCCACGCGCCAGGCAAGATCCGCCCAGACGGGCAGTGCGGACTGGCGCCTCAGAAATGCGGGAGATGGCACGCGCGGGTCGTCACGCTGGAACATGGGGGTGCTTGTGCCAGCCTGCCGGCAGAGCGGCAAGCGCGATGGTTGCTAAGCTTGCGACAGCGCGGCCTGAAGATCGGCCAGCGAGGCGTCGTGCGTCAGGTCGTAATGGAGCGGCGTGATCGCGATATACCCCTCGGCCGCTGCCGCCAGATCGCTGCCCTCGGGCACGGAGTCGCTATGGTCGAGCCCGAACCAGAAATAGTCGTAGCCGCGCGGATCGGTGCTGCGCACGATGCGCGTGCGGTTGACATCGTGGAAGCCCTGGCGCGCGACTTTCATGCCCTTGATCGCCTCGGCGGGCAGGGCGGGAAAGTTCACGTTGATGAGCGTCTTGGCCCGCTCCGGCGTAGCGAGCAGTGCCCGCACGACGCGCTCGCCCCAGGCTTCCGCTGCGTCGAAGGGAACGGCGTCACCCAGTTCCCCGCCGCGATAGACCTGGCTGAGCGCGATCGAGCGCACGCCCGAGATCGCGCCTTCCATCGCCGCGGACACGGTCCCGGAATAAGTGACGTCCTCGCCCAGATTGGCGCGGGCGGCAGGCTGTGCCCGGCGCCGGACTGCTCCTCCCGCGGCGCCACGATCCAGATATCGTCCGATATCGCGCGGGCGATCTTCTCCAGCACCTTGAGGCCCGGCGCGTGGATGCCGTCGTCATTGGTGAGGAGGATACGCATCAGCGGGGCGTCAGCTCGGTGAGGCCGCCCATATAGGGGACGAGCACGTCCGGTACCGTGACGCTGCCATCGGCATTCTGGTAATTTTCAAGCACGGCGACCAGCGTGCGGCCGACGGCGAGGCCGGAGCCGTTCAGCGTGTGAACGAAGCGCGTGCCTTTCTCGCCCTCCGGGCGGTAGCGCGTGTTCATGCGCCGCGCCTGGAAGTCGCCGCAGGTGGAGATGGAGCTGATCTCGCGATAGACGCCCTGGCTCGGCAGCCAGACCTCAAGGTCGAAGGTCTTGGCGGCGGAGAAGCCCATGTCGCCGGTGCACAGCAGCATGCGGCGATAGGGCAGGCCGAGCGCCTCCAGAATCGCCTGCGCCGATGCGACCATATGGGCATGTTCGTCCGCCGCCTGATCGGGCGTGCAGATGGAGACCAGCTCCACCTTCTCGAACTGGTGCTGGCGAATGAAGCCGCGCGTATCGCGCCCGGCGGCGCCCGCCTCGGAGCGGAAGCAGGGCGTCAGCGCGGTGAATCGCAGCGGCAGGGCGCTCTCGGGCAGGATCTGCTCGCGCACGAGATTGGTGAGGCTGACTTCGGCCGTGGGAATCAGCCAGTGGCCGGTGGTGGTGCGGAACAGGTCCTCCGCGAACTTGGGAAGCTGTCCGGTGCCGAACACCGCGTCGTCGCGCACCAGCAGGGGCGGGTTCACTTCCTCATAATCGTTCGTGCCGGTCTGCTGGTCCAGCATGAACTGGGCGATTGCACGATGCAGGCGCGCCATCTGCCCGCGCAGCGCTGCGAAGCGCGCGCCGGAGATGGCGGCCGCCGCCTCGAAATCGAGGCCGAGCGCCGGGCCGAAATCGGCATGGTCCTGCGCCGCGAAATTGAAGCTGCGCGGCTCGCCCCAGTGATGCGCCTCCACATTGCCCGACTCGTCCGCGCCCTCCGGAACATCGGGCGCCGGGAGGTTGGGAATGGCGGCGAGCCGGTCGCGGATCGCCTCCGCAAGCGCCTTCTCCTCGGCTTCAAGCTCGGGCAGGCGCGTCTTGAGCGCGGCCACCTCGGCCTTGAGCGCCTCGGCAGTGGCGCTGTCGCCCTTGCCCATGGCGGCGCCGATCGCCTTGCTTGCCTCGTTGCGGCGCGCGAGCCCTTCCTGCAGCGACGTCGAGACGGAGCGCCAGCGGGCATCCTCGTCCAGAATCGCGGCGCTCAGCGGCTCCAGCCCACGGCGGGCGAGACCGGCATCGAAGGCGGCAGGATTGTCGCGGATGAGGCGGATGTCGTGCATGGCGGCTCGCCTATGCATCGCCGCCCGCGCGCGATCAAGCGTGGAAGGGTGCGATTCGGCCAGCCATCGCCGCAGATCTGACGCGCACGGGCCGGAAGGAGGAGAATTTACGGATGGGAATCTCGTTTTATCCCGTTCGGAATGATTTGGCGGCCGCTGGCGCCGCAGCGGCGTCCAGAGCTGGTTCAAGGCCGGAGAAACAAGGCTTGTTTCGCCCTCTGGGGCGCTTTATAGGCCCGCCCGTAGAGAGACGCCTGAGGCAAGGCGCTTTGCATACGGCGGAGAAGTTGATGGCCTCCCTTGCAGGTTCGTCGGAGAAGAACGGGTCCGGTTCCAACAGCTCAGGTATCGAGTTGCCGGAGGGCTATCGGCCGTCGGCGGACGAAGAATTCATGGGGCCGCTGCAACTCGAATATTTCCGTCGCCGATTGCTCGACTGGAAGAAGCAGATCCTCGCGGAAGCCGAGGGCACCCTCGCTACCCTGCAGAGTGAACCTCTCCGCGAGCCCGATCTCAATGATCGCGCATCGAGCGAGACCGACTGGTCGATCGAGTTGC
>JAFKLU010000294.1:0-5110 GCA_017304105.1 Sphingomonadales bacterium | reverse complement strand
CGCAAGCTGATCTCCAAGATCGACGCGGCGCTGCGCCGCATCGACGATGGCGAATATGGCTATTGCGAAGTGACCGGCGAGCCTATCTCGCTGGGCCGCCTCGAAGCCCGCCCGATCGCGACCATGACCGTGGAGGCGCAGGAGCGCCACGAGCGGCAGGAAAAGGTCTCGCGCGACGACTGAGGCCGGGGCGCCTCGCCGAGTAAGCCGGCGGGCGTTCTTTCAGACATTTGCGATGCAGGGCAGGCCCGTCCGGAGCCGCGCGGCGTTCATCGCCCCGAAAACCGTCATGCTCCAGAAACAAAAATGCGGAGGAGAGCCGCCGATTTCGGCGCTCAATCCTCCGCATGTCTCGTGGCGCGTGCCGGTCTTTCCGGCGGCTCCTCTCCGATAATCTTGTAAATGCGCGCGAGACGGGTCTGCCTAATGCAATTCAGCGCGAAAAAAAAGGGCCGACCTCGTGGAGGTCGACCCTATGAGTCTTAGGAGAGGATGCCTGAAAGGCAGGGTGATAATGATATTTTGCCCTGCAAAAATCTCAATCGAAAATAACATACTGATATATTGAGATAAAAAGAGTGGCTGTTCTGTTTCTTTCAGAAACCGGCCTTGTCGGGAAACTTTCTCTCGCTGTCGCGAAGGCTGTTCGACGGAAACGCTTCACCGCGAAATGGTGGAAAATTGCGCCGGGCTGCGTGGCCATGAAAGCACAGTTGGCGCTGTTGCCGTAGCGTAAGATCGGCCTCGCGCGGACCCGGACGAGGTCGAATCGCCGTCCGATTTCCCCCTATGCCCGGAGTTCCCCGCGTTCAGCGATTGCCTCGGAAGGTGTCGCACGAAGCCGGATCGCCCGTCTCTAGCCCCCTGCGGAGCCATTCCATCCGCTCGGCGCTGGTGCCATGCGTGAAGCTGTCGGGCATCGGGCGCTGGCCCGCTTCGCGCTGCAGCGTGTCATCGCCGATCGCCTCTGCGGCGCGCAGTCCTTCCTCCATGTCGCCCGCTTCCATGAGGCCGGTGCGCTTGCCCCAGACGCCGGCATAGCAATCAGCCTGCAGCTCGACCTTCACCTGGAGCGCATTGGCCTGTGCTTCGCCGAGCGAGCGCTGTTCGCGGTTCACCTGACCCAGCGTGCCTTCCAGATCCTGGATGTGATGCCCGACCTCATGCGCGATCACATAGGCCTGCGCGAAGTCCCCCGGCGCGCCGAAGCGCTGGCGCAGCTCGGTGAAGAAGTCGGTATCCAGATAGATCTTCTTGTCGAGCGGGCAGTAGAACGGCCCCATGGCCGATTGCGCCGCGCCGCAGCCGGACCGGCCGGACTGCGAATAGAAGGAGAGGACGGTCGGTTGATATTGCTGGCCGTGCTCGCGGAACACCTCGCCCCAGACCCGCTCGGTCGTGCCGAGCACCTTGAGGGAGAAGCTCTGCACCTCGGTCAGCGCGCCGCGTTCGCCGGCTGGCGCGCCCTGCTCGGCGGTGGGCGCCACGGAAGAGCCCGTGTCGAGCAGGCCCCCGCCAAAATTGAGGAAGGCCATGACGGCCAGCACCACGATGATGCCCCCGAAGCCAAAGCGGCTGCCGATCAGCGGCAGCAGCATGCCGAGGAGACCGCCTCCTCCAAAGCCGCCGCCGGACCCGGCGCCACCGCGCTGAATCTCGTAGTTGGTGCTTTCCTCTTGATCGTCGAGCCGCATGCCTGGCCTCTCGTTCATTCCGCCTGCTGCCCCGCGACCCTAGGCCAGCCAAGGGGGCATGAAAAGAGGTGAGGGGACGGTCTTCCCGTGCAAGCATGGTGGCGCGAATATCGAGAATCGGATATTGCACCGCACCATGGATATGCCCAAGCAGCACCGGCCAAGGCGCGAACGGCGGAACCATTCGCCCATGCCGCTGCCCGATCAGGTCGCGCTTGTCCTGCAGGGGGGCGGCGCGCTCGGCTCGTATCAGGCGGGCGTCATCGAGCGGCTGAACATCGTCGGCATCGAGATCGACTGGGTGGCCGGTATCTCGATCGGCGCCGTCAATGCCGCGATCATCGCCGGCAATCCGCCCGAGCATCGCGCCGAGAAGCTCAAAGCCTTCTGGGATCTGGTGAGCGGCGGCCTGCCCAACTTCTGCCTGCCCGATCAGCATGAGATCCGCGAGGCGGCGCATCTGGCGGCGGCGGGGGCGGTCGCGCTCTGGGGCATTCCCGGCTTCTTCCGACCGCACGTCCTGCCGAGCTGGTGGGCGCCGGCCGGCTCACCCGAGGCGCTTAGCTATTATGACACGGCGCCGCTGCGCGAGACGCTGGATGCGCTGGTCGACTGGGAGCGGGTGAACCATGGTCCCATGCGCTTCTCGGTCGGCGCGGTCGACATAGAGAACGGCAATTTCGTCTATTTCGACAATCAGGACCCGCAATGGCGCGGCAAGATCGACGCGCGCCACGTCATGGCATCGGGCGCGCTGCCGCCCGGCCTGCCGCCGGTGCAGATCGGCGAGCGGCATTATTGGGACGGCGGGCTCGTCTCCAATACCCCGCTTGCCCATGTGCTCGACCATCAATCGGGCGATCTGCTCGTCTTCCAGGTCGATCTCTTTCCCGCGACCGGCCCCTTTCCGCGCGAGATGTCCGAAGTCTGGTCGCGCCAGAAGGACATTCAATATTCAAGCCGCACCCGCCAGGTGACCGATCTGTTCCTGCGCCGGCGCGCCGATCATGAGGCGATGCGCGCCCTGCTCGACAGGCTGCCGCCCGAGTTTCTCGACACGCCAGAGGCGAAAAAGGTGGCGGGGATCATCGATGAGGGCTCCGTCAATATCGTCCACCTTATTCATCGGACGCGCGCGTGGGAAAGCGGTGCGCGCGACTTCGAATTTTCGCGCCGCACCATGCTCGATCACTGGCATCAGGGCGGCGAGGCGGTGTCCAGGGTCATCGAGCGCGGCAACCAGCTTATTGCGCATAACATCAATAGCGGGAAAAGCGCGGCCTTCGACCTCGTGCCGAGTGGCCAGGTAAAGGAGAAGCAGGCATGAATTTGACGGGCAAGACGGCGCTGGTGACGGGCTCCACTTCGGGCATTGGCCTCGCTTATGCGAAGGCGCTGGCCGGGCAGGGGGCCAATGTGGTCATCAACGGCTTCGGCGATGCCGCGGCGATCGAGGCGGAGCGGCAGGGGCTGGAGGCGCTCAGCGGCGCCAGGGCGCTTTATTCGGGCCACGATCTCACCAAGGTCGACGAGATCGAGGCGATGATGAAGGCGGCGGCCGATGCCTTTGGCGGCATTGACGTGCTCGTCAACAATGCCGGGGTCCAGCATGTGGCGCCGGTCGAGGAATTTCCGGTCGACAAGTGGAACCTCATCATCGCGCTGAACCTCACATCCGCCTTCCATACGACGCGGCTCGCCGTGCCCTATATGAAGCAGAAGAAGTGGGGCCGGATCATCCAGACCGCGTCCGCCCACAGCCTCGTCGCCTCCCCGTTCAAGAGCGCCTATGTCACCGCCAAGCATGGCCTAGCCGGCTTCACCAAGACGATCGCGCTGGAACTGGCGACCTTCGGCGTCACCGCCAACTGCATCTCGCCCGGCTATGTCTGGACGCCGCTGGTCGAGAACCAGATCCCCGACACGATGAAGGCGCGCAACATGACGCGCGAGCAGGTCATCAACGACGTGCTGCTGGCGGGTCAGCCGACCAAGCAGTTCGTGACGGCGGAGCAGGTGGCGCAGGTCGCCCTGTTCCTGTGCTCGGACGCGGCGGCGCAGATCACCGGAGCGAACATCAGCGTGGATGGCGGCTGGACGGCGGGCTGAGGACCGCGCTTCTGTCCTGAAACGGGACAGGCGGCTTGTGGTTAACAATTCTCTTTGGCGGCGCTCGCGGGCGGAGGTAACTTGGCCCCGCGAGTCGACGCACCGTTGGCTCGCCGCGACATGGAATAGTCGCACTGTGCAGTCTTGTGGGGAGATGCCATCATGAAGAAACTACTCTGCTCGGCAGCGTGCGCAGCGCTGCTCGCCGGGGGCGCGCACGCGCAGCTCATCTACAGCAACGACTTTGACGGCAACGAAATCACCGGCCTGGGGATCACCGTGACGCCGACCAACGTGTCGCAGACCGGTACCGCCCTCGCCGGTTCCTGGAATGCGGCGGGCTGGGCCGGCACGTTCCTCAAGAACAGCAGCATCTCGCCGATCACGACCACTCAGTATGTCTTCAGCGGCATCGGCGCGCACTCGACGATCTCGCTCGGCGGCGTGCTGGGCCTGCTGGATAGCTGGGATTCGACCAACGGCAGCCCCGCGCCGGATTATCTGGAAGTGCTGATCGACGGGTCCGTCGTCGCGGCCCTCACCACCAACAATGCGAGCGGCAGCAATGTAGATCTGCAGGGCGGCACTCAGCTCGCTTATGGCGAACAGGTCGACAGCTTCATCTTCTACGACGATACGCTGGTCGACTTCACCAGCTCCGGCTGGGCGACCTTCGCCCATAGCAGCTCGACGCTGACCGTCGGTTTCCGCGCAGCCGGTTCCGGATGGCAGGGCGACACGGATGAGGCCTGGGGGCTCGACAACTTCAGCGTGACGGCCGGCCGGAGCACCACCGGCGCCGTGCCGGAGCCGGCGAGCTGGGCGATGATGATCGGCGGCCTCGGCCTCGTCGGCGCAAGGATGCGCCGCCGCCGGGCGAACGTGCAGTTCGCCTGACCGGGCAATCCTGTGGGAAGAAGCGGGGAGGCGGGCAACTGCCTCCCTTTTTCGTTGCGCGGGAGCCCCAAAAAGCCAGCGGCCCCTCCCCGTGGGAGATGGGGAAGAGCCGTCGGTCTGCAGTTCGTGGGAACGCCGTGGGAGAAGCGTTGAGAAGGGGTATAGCCCTGACTTGTCGCGCGCTTTTGTCAAATCGGGCGGGAATTGTATCAAATTGTCGCGAGGTGGGAGTGAGGACAAATTTGGTGGGCGGTGGCGATGGCAGCTATTCGCCGTTTCGGTTCAAAACCTGCCTGTCCGGACGCGACGACATTGCGGACATTGCCAGCTCTTTCTTCGTCATTCCCGCGCACGCGGGAATCCAGTAGCGCTGGTCCGATGCGACGCGACCTTGATCCATATGTCTATCT
>JAFKLU010000293.1 GCA_017304105.1 Sphingomonadales bacterium | reverse complement strand
GAGGCGATCGACTGGGCGCGTGTCGACTTGCCGCCGCCGATGGGCGCGCGCAGTCTGGAGCTGGAGATGCGCGACGGGCGCCCCATCTGGCGCGTTCAGGATCGGGACGGGCAGCTTTTCTCCGTGCCTGCCGGGCGCGGCGCCGTCGAACGCCCGGTCGATGCCGCCTTCGCGAGCCGCGTCGCCAGCCGCTTCGGCGGGGCGGAGGCGAGCGCCGTCGAGCAGATCGAGCGCGATCAATGGACCGTCGGCAACGGCTTCGATCGCCATCGCCCGCTCTGGAAAGTGAGCCTTGCCGACGGGGCGGGCACGCAACTCTATATTTCCTCCTCGACCGGCGGCGTCGCCCAGTCCACCACCCGGACGGAGCGCTTCTGGAACTGGCTGGGCTCCGTCCCGCACTGGCTTTATCCCACGGTCCTGCGTCAGAACGGGGAGGCCTGGCGCCAGGTCGTGCTCTGGGTGTCCGGTCCGTGCATCGCGGCGGCGGTGACCGGCATCTGGATCGGCCTGCTTCGCACGCGCATGGGCGCGCGACGGTTCAAGGGCGGGCGCATGACGCCCTATCATGGCTGGATGCTCTGGCATCATGTCGCCGGGCTGGTGGGCGGCGTCACGCTCTTCCTGTGGATCTTCAGCGGCTGGCTGTCGGTCGATCCGGGCCGTCTTTTCACGCCCCCCGATCCGCCGGAAGGCGCAGAGCAGCGCTATGCGGCGGGCACGGGCCTGCCGGCCATTGATCTAGCAGGGCTTGGAGCCGTGGCGCAGGGGGCGCGGCTGGCGCGCTTCACCACCCATGCGGGCCTGCCGCGCGTCACCTTGCTCGATGCGCAGGGCGAGCGCCGGGTCCTCACCTTGCCGGCGCTTACGGACGCCGCCCAGTCGCGCCCGGCCATTGAGCAGGCCGCAACGGTGCTCGTCCCGACGGGCAGGATCGCCCAGTCCGCGCTGCTGACCGCGCCCGACGCCTATTGGTACGAAGTGGGCGCCCGCCCGCAATTGCCGGTGCTGCGCCTGCGCTTTGACGATCCGGCGCGAACCTGGCTCTATCTCGATCCGCTGACCGGGGAGATGCTGCAGCGCGTGGATGCGCGCCGCCGCACCTATCGCTGGCTCTACGACATGTTCCACAAGTGGGACCTGAACGCGCTGACGCTCAACCGGCCGCTGTGGGACATGCTGCTCTGGATCTTCTCGCTGATCGGCCTGATCACCTCGGTCAGCGGGGTCTGGATCGGCTGGAAGCGGCTCCGCCATTGACCTGATGGAAGCTGAAGGGCCGTAGCGCGCGCGAGACTAGCCGAAGGAGCGCAAGGCCAGCGCGAACTCAAATCCTGCCCGTGCGTTTGGAGCGGAGCCGCACTGCAAGGGAGGCTTTCATGAAACGCTATGCCTATGGTTGGATCACCGCCCTCTTCTTTCTCTCTTCCATCGCCGCCTACTGGGTGTTCGGATGGTATGCTTTTGTGAACGAGGCTCGCGAACATCATGGGCAGGTGCAGATTTCCGCTTATCTCGTGGAAATGGGCCGGGATACGTTCGAGAATTGGCAGTCTGAATTTCTTCAGCTGCTCTGGCAGGTGCTGGGCCTCGCCTACTTCCTCTATGTCGGGTCACCGGCTTCAAAGGAGAATGACGACCGGCTGGAAGCGAAGGTCGACGAGTTGCTCAAGATGGCCGGCGGCGAACGGGCTCAGGCGCTGATCGATGAAATGGACCGGCGCTATTTGCGCACCAGCGGCCACGCCAAACCCCACGGGCATGGTGACCTTGGCTATGAATAAGCTCTTCACGCGGATCGCGGGGAGGATCGCCACCCTTGCAGGCAAGCCCCTCACATTCATCCTCGCGCTCGCCTGCATTATCATCTGGGCAGTCACCGGGCCGATGTTCGCGTTCTCGGAGGTCTGGCAACTCGTCATCAATACGGGCACGACCATCGTCACCTTCCTCATGGTCTTCCTGGTTCAGAACACGCAGAACCGCGACGCGTCTGCCATGCAGGCCAAGCTGGACGAACTGTTGCGGGCCGTGGGGCAGGCGCGCGAGCAGTTCATCGGCATCGAGCATCTTACCGACGTGGAGATCGAGGAGATCCGAACGGCCCTGGAGCAGAGCTGCGATACCGGCGATGGCAAAGATCCCTCGCATGAGGCGGTCGGCCGCCTGCTCTCGCGACGATAGGCGGTTTGATGGAGCGCTTGATCGATCGCCTTCCGGACGACCTGGAACAGGCCGTGCAGACTCTCCTGCGGAAGGCCTGCGCGCGCTCGCTGACGCTGGCCACCGCCGAGAGCTGTACGGGCGGCCTGCTCGCTGCCCTGCTTACGGACGTTGAAGGGCTGAGCCACGCCTTCGAGCGCGGCTTCATCGTCTATAGCGATGCGGCCAAGGCGGGGATGCTGGGCATTGACCGGCAATTGATCAGGGCGGAGGGCGCAGTCAGCAGGGCAGTCGCGCTCGCCATGGCCAACGGCGCGCTGGCGCATGGAGCAGCCGACGTCGTGCTGGCCGTTACCGGATTTGCCGGTCCCGCCGGACCAGATGACGAACCCGGCCTCGTGCACTTCGGCTGCGCACGCCGGGGACGCGAGCCAGTGCATCGTGAAGAGCATTTCGGCGATCGCGGCCGTGGCGCCGTGCGGCTCGGGGCCGTGCGCGTGGCGCTCGAAATGATGAGCGAGGCGCTGGACTGAGGAGGTCTCGGCTCGTCGCATTTCCAGTCGTTCGCAGGGAACTTGCGGGACCTTCGTTTGCTTCTTTCAGCAGATTGGACAGGAGGACTTACATGGCGACTGAGACGTTCACTGATGCGATTGCCTTGCTGAAAGCCGATCACCGCAAGGTCGAAGGCCTCTTCGAGCAGTTCGAGAAGGCAAGCTCGGCGAGCAGGAAGCAGAGCCTCGCTCACGAGATCTGCACCGAGCTGAAGATCCACACAATGATCGAGGAAGAGATTTTCTATCCCGCGTTCCGTGGCAAGATCGAAGACGATACGCTGGACGAAGCCTATGTGGAGCATGACGGCGCCAAGGTGCTGATCAACGATATCGAGGCCGGCAGCGTGGAAGACGATTTTTACGATGCCAAGGTCCATGTGCTCTCAGAAGAGATCAAGCATCATGTGAGGGAGGAAGAGATGCCCTCGGAAGGCATGTTTGCACAGTGCCGCAAGACTGATGTCGATCTCGTCGCGCTGCGGGACGAGATGCTCGCCCGCAAGGAAGCGCTGCTTGCCCAGGCAAAGGGCGAGGGCTTGCCCGCTGCCAAGCCAACAGTGGTCCAGCTCGTCGCCGCATAGTTCTCGGCGGGCGGCCCAGTTGATAGGGCCGCCACGATCCCGCGGATGCCGTCGCTGAGATATGCCGCGCCGCCTCGGCTTCCGGTGCCGATGCTGGAAGCCGAGAATCGGCGAGTCGTCGAAATTGTACTCAGGCTTATCTGCCTGCTCGACCGCACAAGGAGCCCGCGTCACACCGATCTGATGTGGCGCTAGGCGCCGGAGCAGGGGTTTTTTGACAGAAACGTGCCCCCCTTCAGGCTTGGTCGCTTCCGGTCGCTCCATTATTCTTCCCATTGTAATTCTGAGATTCTTTGCGAGCGGCGGTTCCCGCTCGCCCGTCGCGGCGTGAGCCGTTCCAGTCGAACTGTGCCAAAATGGACGCCTGATCCGTGAAACATCTGGTTAATAAAATTGAAGTGTTTCGGCTCCCGGCATATCCGGATTGCGCAGTTTAAGTGGGAAGGGATTTTGATCATGATTAAGAAGTTGGTGCTTGCCGCTGCACTTTGTGGTGCCACGCCGGCCCTCGCCGTTGTCTCGCCGTTCGGTGGCGCTGCCACGGGCACGGATCCGCTGGGACTGAGCTGGAACGCGTCTGGCACGCACTGGGGCCAGCCGGGCTATGGCCTCGGCACGCTGGTGTTCAACCCCGGCGCGCTGACCGGGACGGGCGCGACGACCTATGCGACCTCGTTCTCGTTCACCTTCCTCAAGGGTGTCGACGGCGTTCTGGATCCGAACTTCTCGACGGATACGATGAACTTCGTTTCCGAATCCCGCTTCATCAACGTTTCCGACAACGTTGCCTGGCTTGCCGCGTTCGATGGCAACACGATCACTTTCACGGCGCCGGACATGGCTTCGAAGCTCGACGTGGGTGACCAGTTCTTCGTGAACGTCAAGTTCACGGGCAACATTGACACCAGCAAGTTCAGCTTCGCCGGTCTGTGGGACGAAGAGACGATCCAGGCCGTGCCGGAGCCGGCCACCTGGGCGATGATGATCGGCGGCCTCGCGCTCGTCGGCCTGCAGATGCGTCGCCGCAAGACGGCTGTCAGCTTCGCCTGATTTCGCAGCTTGCTTCCGCAAGCTTCCAAGGAGCGCCTCGGACCATAGGTCCGGGGCGCTCTTTATTGGGTCGGGTGAGAATGCGGCCGTCACCCTCGTTCAGACCAATGTCTAAATGAAACGGGCGGCATTTGCGTCTATATGGATTGCATAGACGCCCGGGGGTCGCATCCGGTTTCGACACAGAAATCGAACTCTGAAAAGAGAGAGTCGGACAGTCGTGGACTGACGGCTCTCTCTTTTTCTTGTCTGGCTGT
>JAFKLU010000292.1 GCA_017304105.1 Sphingomonadales bacterium | reverse complement strand
GCAGAAATTCCAGGCGCTGGTGGAGACGAATTATCGCAGCCATCGGCCGCTTGCCTGGTATGCGGATCAGCTGAACTGCACGGCGCGGACCCTCTCGCGCCAGACGCAGGAGGCGTTCGGCATGTCGCCGCTGCACTTCGTCAACCGGCGGTTGCTGTTCGAGGCGCGGCGACTGCTACGCTTCACCGCCGCGAGCTGCAGCGAGGTGGCGGCGGAACTGGGGTTTGAGGACCCGTCCTATTTCTCGCGCTTCTATGCGCGGATGACGGGGCGCCGGCCGAGCGCGGAGAAG
The DNA here is from genome assembly GCA_017304105.1 of Sphingomonadales bacterium. Lineage (GTDB taxonomy): Bacteria > Pseudomonadota > Alphaproteobacteria > Sphingomonadales > Sphingomonadaceae > Sphingobium. The sequence goes on along the minus strand of JAFKLU010000292.1, from coordinate 8,748 downwards.
CGCGGAAAAACATAACCCCTCCTCTGGATGAAGAGGAGGGGTCTGGAACTGTCGGACGGTGCGCTGCCCGCTGTGCGAGCGATGCCGCATCGCCCCCACCCCTCCTTGCGAAAAGGAGGGGCGGAAAAGGCCGGTCAGATCGGGAAATGGCCCGGCAGGGTCTCGACCGTGATCCAGCGCAGCTCGGTGAAGCTGTCGATGCCGGCCTTGCCACCGAAGCGGCCATAGCCCGAGGACTTGACGCCGCCGAACGGCATCTGCGCCTCGTCATGCACGGTCGGGCCGTTGATGTGGCACATGCCGGACTGGATGCGCCGCGCGATGCCGAGGCCCTTGGCGATGTCCTTCGTGAACACCGACGCGGAGAGGCCATATTCGGTGTCATTGGCGAGTTCGACCGCATGGTCGGCGTCGCGCGCCCGGATGATGCCGACGACCGGGCCGAAGCTCTCGTCGCGGAACAGCTTCATGTCGGGCGTCACCTTGTCGATGACATGAGCGGGCATGAGCACGTTGTGCGTCGTCTCGCCGCCGGTGAGCTGCACGGCGCCCTTGGCCAGCGCATCCTCGATCAGGCTGTAGCAATGCGCCACGGTCTTGGTGTCGACCACCGCGCCGAGCGGCGTCGTAGCGGCGACCGGATCGCCAACCGGCATCGTCTTGACCTTGGCACCGAACTTCTCGGCGAAGGCATCGGCAATCGCATCGACCACGATGATCCGCTCGGTCGACATGCAGATCTGGCCCTGGTTCATGAACGCGCCGAACGCGGCGGCCTTCACGGCCTCGTCGAGGTCAGCGTCCTCCAGCACGATGAGCGGCGCCTTGCCGCCCAGTTCGAGCAGGACGGGCTTGAGATGCTCGGCAGCGCGCTTGGCGATGATCTTGCCGACAGCGGTCGAGCCGGTGAAGTTGATGCGCTTCACCTCCGGCGCGTCGATCAGGGCGCCGACCACCTCACCCGCGTCGGCCGGGGCATTGGTGACGACGTTGACGACTCCCTCAGGGAAGCCCGCCTCGGCCAGCGCCTCGATGATGAGCGCATGGGTGCGCGGGCAGGTCTCGCTGGCCTTGAGGATCACAGCGTTACCACAGGCGAGCGGCACCGCGATGGCGCGCACGCCCAGAATGATCGGCGCGTTCCACGGCGCGATGCCCAAAATGACGCCGACCGGCTCACGCAGCGCCATGGCAAGGCAGCCGGGCTTGTCGGACGGGATCACCTCGCCCTGAATCTGCGTGGTGAGCGCGGCCGCCTCGCGAATCATGCTGGCGGCGAGACCGAGATTGAACATCGCCCAGCCGGCGGTGGCGCCGATCTCGCCCATCATCGCTGCGACGAAGGCGTCCTTCTTCGATCGACGCCTTCATCGCCGTCGCGGACGAGGCGACGGCGCCGGTCATGGGGTTCAAGCGGGTAAATTCCATGGCACTCTCTCTCCTGCCAGATGCGCGGGAACGCGCGTCGAAAATGGGTTCGGCGCGTTGTTGCCAGATCGCGCGACGATGTCCAGCCCCGAGCCGGATGACGCATTTCTCAGACATCCGTTGATTTGACAACTGCCGGTGAGAGGGCTTAGTATCGCGGGGCCTTATCCAGGCGAAATCTTGAAAAGGCGACGAACGATCGCCGACATGGAGAGAGGAGATGGCGAAATGCATTTATTGCATTCGCAGCCGTGTAGTCGTGTGTCACGACGAGCGATACAATATGCGGAATCTTTTCCATCCATTCTTTGAAATTTAAGCCGATCAACCGCGCAGAGCCCTGCCGCGGGCGAAGGTTCGCATGCACGAAAACGGCAGCAACTAACAAACAGGGAGAGAGATATGCTGGGCAATATGGAGAGGGATTTCCCGCGCCGCGCGGCGGGATTGACGCGCCGGGCGAGTCTGGCCGCGCTGGCGATGAGCCTCGGCATCGCGGTGCCCGCCTTCGCGCAGGAAGCGCCGCAATCCGGCAGCGCAGCGGAGGACCAGGCGATCATCATCACCGGCTCGCGCCTCGGCCGCACCACCTTCGACACGCCCACGCCCGTCACCACGCTGGGGGCGGACACGATCAAGCAACTCGCCATCACCAATGTCGGCGTCGGCCTCAGCCAGCTCCCCGCATTCCGCGCGAGCGTATCGCCAGCGACGCAGGGCTTTGGCAGCTTCAACGTGGGCGCGAACATCGTGAACCTGCGCGGCATCGGGCCGAGCCGCAACCTCGTGCTGGTCGACGGCCGCCGCTTCGCGCCCTCAACACGCGAGGGCACGGTCGACCTCAATCTCGTACCCAGCATCATGGTGGGCCGCATGGAAGTCGTCACGGGCGGCGCATCGGCGGCCTATGGCTCGGACGCGATCGCGGGCGCGGTGAACGTGATCCTCGACAAGAGCCTCGAAGGCCTCAAGGGCCAGCTCGATTACGGCGTCTCGGGCGAGGGCGACGGCCGCAACATCCATGGTGCGCTGGCCTTCGGCACCAAGTTCGCGGGCGGCCGGGGTCACTTCGTGATCGGCGGCGAATATGACGACCAGAACGGCATCGGCAACTGCTTCACCCGCGACTGGTGCAGGCCCGGCGCGGTGGTGACCAATGCCGGGTTCAACACCCCTGCGGGCACGGGCAACGGCGTGCCCAATCTGGTGCGCAGCAACGAGAATGCCGGCTGGTTCTTCAACACCGGCGGCGTCGTCTCCAGCAACAACAACACGACCCCGGCGACCGCGGCGATCCGCGGCCTGCGCGGCACCGGCGGCGTCACCTTCGGCTCCGACGGGTCGGTCCTGCCCTTCCAGGTCGGCTCGCGCGCCTTTGCGCTCAGCCAGATCGGCGGCGATATCTACCCGACCTATACGGACGCCAACATCACCGTGCCGGTGACGCGCTATTCGGCCTTCGCGCACGCGGACTACGAGTTCAGCGATTCGCTCAGCGGCTTCATCGAGGGCAGCTACGGCCACATCACCGGCAAGCTGCTGCAGACCGCCTATTTCAGCGCGTCGCTGCCCATCTTCGCCGACAATCCCTATGTGCCGGCCGCCATCCGCGCCCTGCCCTCGGTCGGCCCCCTGCCGGCGATCCCGGCGGCCGACCGGCCCGCCAACGCGGCCGCGCTCTTCAACATGGGCCGTGTGTTCGACGATATCGGGCGCGGCTATTCCGTGTCGAAGGCCGACAGCTACCGCTTCACCACCGGCCTCAAGGGATCGATCGCCGGAAGCTGGGAGTGGGATGCCTATTATCAATATGGCCGCACCGACCGCCTGCAGACGGTCGAGCGCAACCTCATCACGGGCGATCCGACGCTGCCGCTGCAAGGCGCCGCGAACGGCACGGCGGACACCTATGCCGCAGCCAATGCGCGCTTCTATTATGCGCTCGACGCCGTGCGCGACCCCGCGACCGGCAACATCACCTGCCGCGCCCTGCTGAGCAGCAGCGCGGCGCTGCGCCAGGCGGCGGCAGGCTGCGTGCCGATCAACCTGTTCGGCGCCGGCAATGTGGACCAGCGGGGCAAGGATTATATCTTCGGCACGCTGCGCGAGGACATCAAGCTCCAGCAGCATGTCGTCGCGCTCAACCTGCGCGGCGAGCTTGCGCAATTGCCGGCAGGGCCGATCGCAGTCGCCGGCGGCGCGGAATATCGCGTGGACAAGATCGAGGTGACGCATGACGCGCTCTCGAACCAATATGCCTATTTCCAGAATTTCGGCTCGGATTATAACGGCACGAGCAAGGTGCTCGAAGGCTATGCCGAGGTCGGCGTGCCGCTGGTCAAGGATGCGAGCTGGACGAAATCGCTGGGTATTGACGGCGCGGTGCGCGTCACCCGCTATGACATCAGCGGTTTCGGCAGCTATCTGCGCACCAACAGCAAGAATGAGTTCACGCGCACGACCTGGAAGCTGAGCGGCACCTGGGAGCCGGTCGACTGGCTGCGCATCCGCGCCACGCAGAGCCATGACATTCGCGCGCCCAACTTCGCCGAGCTCTATCTCGCCTCCGCAGGTGCATTCACGGCGATCACCAACCGCTTCACCGGCACGGCGAACACCCCTGCCCTGTTCAGCGGCGGCTCGCCGGTGCTGAAGCCCGAGACCGCCGACACCACCACGGCCGGCATCATCCTGCAGCCGGGCGGCGCCGCGCAGGGCCTGCGCCTCTCGGTCGATTATTACCGTATCCGGGTGAAGGACTATATCGGCACAGCGCCCGCCGGTGCGCAGCAGATCGTCGACCGCTGCTATGCGGGCGTGCAAATCGCCTGCAATCTCATCACCTTCGGGCCCGGCCAGTCGATCACGCAGATCCGCAACGTGTCGCTCAACCTCGACCGACTGCTGGCCGAGGGCGTGGACATCGAGGCGCAATATCGCCTGAGCCTGGGGACCGACAGTGCGCTGATCCTGCGGGGCCTCGCCACGCATGTCCGCAAGCTCGAAGCGACCAATTTCGGTCAGGCAATCAATCGGGCCGGCCAGACCGGCCAGCAGGCCGCGATCGCCGCGCCCGACTGGATCGTGAACGGCTATGTGACTTATGACGGTCCGCTGGTGACGGCGACCGTGCAGGGCCGCTACATCCCCTCGGGCAAGTTCGACGCCGCCTATGTCGGCCCAGGCGACCCCGGCTACGCGACCACGGTGCCCAACAGCATCAACAACAACAATGTCGGCGCGCGCTTCTATGTGAACCTGTTCGGCTCGGTCCGGCTGCACGGCGACAAGGAGCGGGGCGTGGAGCTGTTCGGGTCGATCAACAATCTCTTCGACCGCGCGCCGCCCGCCGCGCCGGAGACGCAGTTCCCGACCAACCCGACCTATTTCGACACCATCGGGCGCTATTTCCGCGCGGGCGTCCGCTTCACCTTCTGACAAATGCGACAAACCGCTCCGCACCGTCGACGATCTCAAGTCGACGGTGCGGTCCGTCTGGAACCAATTTCGCTCCGTTCACCGCATGGCATGGGGCTGCATCCTTTAACCATGGTATGAGGCTTCTCGTACGCGGTGACTCGCCGCATTTGCTGACCCCTCCAGTCATCTGAAGATTTGACGCTGAGGCCGGCCTCACTCGGCGCCGCTTTGTGGCGGCACGGAGGCTTACATGACCAAATGGTCGCTAAATCAGATACTCGCGGACATGGAACAGGCCATGCTGTCGGACGACAGCGAGATTTACGCGGAATTGCAGGATATGGACGACGGCGACCTGATCGCCGAGTGGCTCCGATCAGGCGCGCAGACTCTGACGACGCGGCGCCAGCAATTAGCCTATGCGGAAATCGGCCGCCGGGGACTCGCCGGATGAACTGTCAGGACGTTTCGTCCCGTTCGATCGCACCGCTTACCTCAGGGTACTAGGCCCTGACCTTCGTCCGGTCGCGAATATCGCGATAGCACCGCCCATCAGCAGCGTTTTGGGATGGCGAACCGCGAAGCGAACGCCCGCACGGACCAGCTGCGCCGCAACGGCGGCAAGCACCATCTTGGCCAACGTGTCAGACGATTGCTGCTGGAGGGAATTCACAACCAGGTCGGCGAGCCCCTCAAGCTTAGGGGCGATGGAAGTGGCTGCCTTGTCCTGCCCCTGCACGGGGGGTGCCGTCGTGGCCATGATCGCCTCGTGGAATTGCCTGTCCTCCCACAACGCGGCCGCTTGCAAGCTGTTCCCCGTGACAGACAGACTCTGACCCAGGGTGGCCCGCCCGTCGGGAAATCCCGGCGGGCGGGCCGCTACGGCTCATGCGATGTCGAACCGATCGGCGTTCATCACCTTGGTCCAGGCTGCAACGAAATCGTCCACGAACTTGCGGCCCGCGTCCGCCGAGGCATAGACTTCCGACAGGGCGCGCAGCTGCGAGTTCGAGCCGAAGACCAGATCGGTGCGCGTCGCGGTCCACTTCTGCTGGCGCATGTCGAGCAGGTTCACGAAGAAGTCGTTGGTGAGCTGGCCGGGCCGATCGGTGAACACGCCGTGCTTGGAACCGCCATGATTGGCGCCGAGCACGCGCAGGCCGCCGACCAGCACGGTCATCTCTGGCGCGCTGAGGCCCAGAAGCTGCGCGCGGTCGATCAGCAGTTCCTCGGTCGGCACGCTGAAGGACACCTGCAGATAGTTGCGGAAACCATCCGCTCGCGGCTCCAGCACGGCGAAGCCCTCGACGTCCGTCTGCTCCTGTGTGGCATCGGTGCGGCCGGGCGTGAACGGAACGGACACATCAGTGCCCGCCGCCTTGGCCGCCTGCTCGATGCCGACGCTGCCGCCCAGCACGATGAGATCGGCAATGCTGACCTTCTTGCCGCCCCCGGCACCGTCGAAATCCGCCTTGATGCCGTCATAGACGGCAAGCACGCGGGCGAGCTGCGCAGGCTGGTTGACGTCCCAGTCCTTCTGCGGCGCGAGGCGGATACGGCCGCCATTGGCGCCGCCGCGATGGTCCGAATCGCGATAGGTCGCGGCCGATGCCCATGCGGTGGTCACCAGTTCGGCGACGCTGAGGCCGGAAGCGGCGATCTTCTGCTTGAGCGCGGCGACGTCGTTCGCGTCGATCGGCGCATAGTCGGCCTTGGGAATCGGGTCCTGCCAGATCAGATCCTCGGCCGGCACTTCCGGGCCGAGATATCGGGCCTTCGGGCCCATATCGCGATGGCACAGCTTGAACCAGGCCCGCGCGAAAGCATCGGCAAACTGGTCCGGATTGGCGCGGAACCGCTCGCTGATCTTCCGATACTCCGGGTCCACCTTCATCGCCATGTCGGCCGTGGTCATCATTGTCGGCACGCGCTTGCCCGGGGTGTGGGCGGCGGGCGCCAGCGTGTCCGCCGGATTGCCGACCGGCTGCCACTGCTTGGCGCCGGCGGGGCTGCGGACCAGCTCATATTCATGGTCGAGCAGCATCTCGAAATAGGTCATGTCCCATTTGATCGGCGTCGGCGTCCAGGCGCCTTCGATGCCGCTGGTGATGGTGTCATCGCCCATGCCGCTCTTATGACCGCTCTGCCAGCCGAGGCCTTGCTGGGCGATGTCCGCGCCTTCCGGCTCGGCGCCGATCTTGGATGCATCGCCCGCGCCATGCGCCTTGCCGAAGGTGTGGCCGCCGGCGGTCAGCGCGACGGTCTCCTCATCGTTCATGCCCATGCGCTTGAAGGTCTCGCGAATATCGCGCGCCGATTGCAATGCATCGGGGATGCCGCCCGGCCCTTCCGGATTAACGTAGATGAGGCCCATCTGGATCGCGGCGAGCGGGTCCTCCAGCGCCATCTGCTTCTCGGGCTGGATGCGGGTTTCGGCGCCCTGGCCGACCCATTGCTCCTCCGTGCCCCAGTAAATGTCCTTTTCCGGCTCGAACACATCCGCGCGGCCGCCGCCGAAACCGAAGACCGGGCCGCCCATGGATTCGATGGCGACATTGCCGGCCAGGATCATGAGGTCCGCCCAGCTCAGCTTCTGGCCGTATTTCTGCTTGATCGGCCAAAGCAGGCGGCGGGCCTTGTCGAGATTGGCATTGTCCGGCCAGCTATTGAGCGGCGCGAAACGCTGTCCGCCCGAAGAGGCGCCGCCGCGCCCGTCACCGCTGCGATAGGTACCGGCGCTGTGCCAGGCCATGCGGATGAAGAAGGGCCCATAATGCCCGTAATCCGCCGGCCACCAGGGCTGGCTGTCGGTCATGAGGGCATGGAGATCGCGCTTCACCGCATCATAATCGAGCGTTTTGAACGCCGCCGCATAATCGAAATCATCGCCCAGCGGATTGCCGGAAAGGCCGTTCTGCTGGAGAATTTCGAGCGAAAGCTGGTTGGGCCACCAGTCGCGATTGGTGCGTCCGAGGAGCGAGCGGAGCGCCACCGGCTCCTTGTGCGGATCACTGAGCGGGTCGCCGGTCGTCTTTGCGTCCATGTTCCTCATCCTTCCTTGTTCACTCCCCACGCGCAAAAATAGCTCAGGACCGGGGCGAGGCAAAACGAACTAAGTTCGTCAGTCACTGCTGGAAAAACGATCACGGCAGGAGCGCCCGGCTTGGCAGGATGGCCGCTCCGCCACCGCCGAATGGAGCCACACCGGAACTGCACGCCATTCCAAAGGCGGGCGCAGCTATCTATGCAGTGCGCTCGATCAACGATGCCGGGCCGGTTCCTGACGGATGCTTCCAGCCAGAGTCCTGTTTCTGTTCAATCACGATGCGGCGCATCAGGTCGCGCATCTGGCGGGCATCGTCCGGGCCATGGCGGCGGAGGCGCCGCAGGTCCACATATGCTGCGCCACGAGCGCGGGGGCGATCCGCCGCCGCCTGGAGGCATTGCTTGACGAGGCGAGCATCGCGCGGATCGCTTGGCTGGACATCAGCCTTCCCCCCTGGGCCAACCGGCTGCTGAGCCTGCCCAATCGCATCGCGCCGGTGAAACGGCTCGCCAATCTCGACTATCACGCGCGCGCCCTGCTGGACTGCGACGTACTGGTCAGCGCCGAGCGCACCTGCCTGCGCCTGCGCCGCCGACAGTCCGCGCTCGGCTCCACCACGCGTTTCGTCCATGTGCCGCATGGCGCGGGCGATCGCGCGGTCACCTTCCATCCCGCCAAGGCCGGTGTCGACCGCATCCTTGTGAGCGGCGACAAGACGGCGCGGGAGCTTGTCGCCCGCGGCGTGGCGACGCCCGACAAGATCCGCGTGATCGGCTATGCCAAGTTCGACACGATCAACCCCGACACGCGGCTGCGGCTCTTCGACAATGATCGGCCGACCTTCCTCTACAATC
>JAFKLU010000291.1 GCA_017304105.1 Sphingomonadales bacterium | reverse complement strand
GATGGGGGGTAGGTTGAACAGGCGGCGCGCATTGCCGCCCAGCACCAGCGCCTTCTGCTCGTGGGTGAGCAGATCCGTGTGGAGCAGGTAATTGAGGTTCTCGCCATAGGTGATGCCGCGACGGCGGGGCCGCTCGCCGCGCGGCAGATCCGCGCTGCGCAGGCGGGTATAGTCGCTGCCCCACATGATGCGCTCATAGCCGAACGCATAGAACATGCGCTGCAGGTTCGCCCAGACGTCCCTGTACGGATAATTCTCCTGCGAGAGCAGCGGCGCGCCGCACAGCTTGACGTACACGTTGGGATATTTGGCCAGCCCGAGCAGGTCCTCGAACGGGCCCCAGCTCATCGACTCAGGTGGCGAGACGGGATGCTGGGCGACGCCGATATGGTCGACGATCAGCGTCAGGTTCGGGTAGCGCTCGGCAACGCCGGCGATCTTGGCGCAGCCGCCATGCGTTGAATTGAAGATCGGCAGGCCGACTTCTTCCGCCGTGGCGTAGATGGGGTCGAATTTGCCCTGCTCGAACTCGGGGCGCATCACCGCGTTCACGAAGTCGCCGACCAGCGCGCGGCCCGCGACTACGGCCGGATTGGCGCGAACGCGGCGCACCTCTGCGGCGGGATCGGCCGGGATCGGGAAGAAGGTGTGCACGCCGGGGAAACGACCCGGAAAGCGCTCATGCGCGAGATTGTAGAAGGCCTCGCTGGTGACGGCCAGGGCGATGTCGACGCCGATCGCGTCCATCGCCTCGCGCGCCAGCTCGACCTGCCACAGGGCGGTCTGCGGCTTCATCGCCTCTTCCAGCGGCTTGCCCGGCCAGGGCTCGTGGATCTGGGCGTCGATGATTTCCAAGGATTCGATACTCTTGCTCATGAGTCCCCTCGATTTGCTCATTCAGGTGGTGTCAGTTGGCGAATTCGCGCACGGCGCGCTCATAGGAACGGGCGTAGGGCTTGAGGCCCTGCCAGACGACGAGCAGCGACAGGCTGCCCATGATGATGGCATTGAGCGCCATCGAATATTTGAGAGCGCCCTCGTCACGGAACAAATAGTCGGTGAAGACCGCGACGATGATCGGGCTCAGCGCGAAGGCGATGACATTGTTGCAGAATTGGGTGAGCGCACCCATCTGGCCGCGCATCCGGTTGGGTGTGATGACCTGGAAGGCGGCGATGCTGGGGCCGAAACCGACCGCGCCCACAAAGGTAGCCAGCGCATTCACCGTGAGCACCAGATAGGGATTGGGCATCAGCGGCCCGAGGATCATCAGCGGCACGGACGCGCAAAGGCCATAGAAGACGATGCGCAGATTGGTGTCGTTGCGGCCCTGCTTCGTCCAATATTCCGAGACTTTCGCGCCGAACATGAGCGCGACCGGCGAGACGATGAGCGTGATGGTGCCGGTGATCATGCCGACCTTGGCGAGATCCCAGCCGAATTCGCGGTGCAGGAAGGTGGCGTTCCAGGTGGCGGGCACGGCGAGCATCATCGCCTTCATGGCCATGCCGCCGATCACCGCCGCATAAGTGCGCCAGTCGTCCATGATCCAGCGCGCGGTCTCGCTGAAGGGCACTTTTTGCGCCTTTTCTCCGGCGGCGAGGCCCCGCCGGGGCGGCTCCTTGCTGGTGAGCACGACAAGCGCCCAGAGCAGGCCGGGCGCGCCGACGATGACGAAGGTCCACTGCCAGGGGCGGATGACGCCGATGCCGGGCAGTTCAACCGACGGCATGCCCGAGACCATGTGCAGCACCGCGCCGCCCAGGAACAGGGCAAGGCCAGTGCCGAGCATCGCGCCCATGCCCATGGTCGCGGTGGCGAAGGCGACCTTCTCGCGCGGCCAGTTGTCCGTCGCGATCGACCAGCTCGCCGGACCGTAGCCGGATTCGCCCGCGCCGATGCCCATGCGGGCGATGAGCAGGCTCCAGAAGCCCTGCGCCGCGCCGCAGGCGACCGTGCAGGCGCTCCAGAAGGCGATCGAGGCGGCAACGACGTTGCGGCGGTTGAACGTGTCGGCGAGGCGCCCCATGGCAATGCCCGCAATGCCGTATGGCAGGGAGAAGGCGGCGCCGATCAGGATGGCGGCCGAGGTGTCGCTGATCCCGAAATCCTTCTTGATGGGGTCGATAAGCAGCGACATCACGCTGCGATCGAGGACGGTGAACATGACTACGATGGTCATCACGAAGAGCGAATAATAAGCGTCCTTGCGGGGCGGCCAGGGCTGGCCGTCGGTGGCTGCCGTCGCCGACGCGGGTCGCGCATCTTCCGCTTCGGACGCCGCGATGGACGCATTCGCAACCTCAGCCATTCACCCTCTCCAAGACCTCTGATTCGTATAGATGCACTGGCAACCCGCCTTCAGCCTCAGGCGAAAATGCTTGATATGGTAAGAGATCCTTCAGTGCGTGGGACGCTCGCACGCTTTGCCCACGGGGCGCTTGCTTGGTTGGGAAGTTGCGCATGCCCGCGCCGGAATTGGAGGACATGGCGCGTTGACAGCGCCCGTGCCGGGGATAGTCTCGTCGCATCATGGGCTGCGGGATGATCGCAGGGCATGCGCGACCCCGCGCAACGATGCGGGGCGATGAAAAAACGAAATAAAATCAAGGATGAGGATGTTTACAGGGGAAGGGCGCCTGTGTTGGATCGATGCGATTTTTCCCATGCGCGCGCGGTCTGGCTGAGCCGCCAGATATTGCCGCATGAGCCCGCGTTACGTGCCCAGCTTTCCCGCTGGCGCGTGCCGGATGGTCTGGATGTCGACGACGTCATCCAGGAGACCTACGCCAAGCTGGTGATGCTGGAGGATGTCGAGGGGATCAGGAGTCCCCGAGCCTATCTCTTCCAGGTCGCCCGCTCGGTCATCCTGATGCACGTGCGCCGCTCGCGCGTGGTCTCCATCCAGGCGGTCGAGCAGATCGAGCAACTGAACGTCGCGTCCGATGACCCCGGACCGGACGAGCAGGTGTCCGATCGCCAGCAACTCCACCAGCTCGCGACCATGATAGCCGGGCTCCCCAAGGCGAGCCAGGCCGCCATGATGCTGCGGCTTGTGCATGAGCTTTCACACCGTGAAATCGGCGAGCGTGTGGGAATGACGGCCAATGCGGTACAGAAATGTCTGGCAAAAAGCCTGTCGACGTTCATGCGTCAACTTGGCAGAGGCGGAACGAGCGGTTCCGAAGCATCTAGGACAAGAGCCGTAAAGGACGATCAGCCCATCCATGTCGAAGCGCGAGACCAGCTCTGAGATCGACGATGCCGCGGCGCACTGGGCGATGCGGATCGACGAAGCTGTCCTCGATGATGCGGAGCAGGCGGCGTTCGATACATGGCTGCGGGCCGACGTCCGCCGCATAGGGGCCTTCGCCCGCGCGCAGGCCGTTCTGGTTCACGTCAAACGCGCGAAGGCGCTGGGGTCCGACTTCGAGCCTGCGACCTTCGCGCCGGAGCGGGAAAAGGGCGGCGCAGCGGATGTGGGCGATGACGCCGATGATGTCGCGGAGGAGGAGCCGTCCGCGCCCACCATCCTGACCCGGCGCCGGCTGCTGGTCGGCGCATCCGCCCTCGCGGCGAGCGCCGTCGCGGCGATCGTGCTGCCGACGCGTCAGGCGGCGGCGCGGATCTATGAGACCGCGCGCGGAGAATCCCGCCTGGTCCCGCTGGAGGATGGCTCCACCGTCACGCTCAACACGGATACGCGGATCGCCGTGACGATGGGCGGCGACCGCCGCGCCGTGGAGCTTCTTCGGGGCGAGGTGCTGTTCAAGGTGGCGGGGGCGGGGCGGCCGCCTTTCCAGGTCGAGGCCGGCGGGGCATCGCTGCAGACTGAGAAGGCGACCTTCGCCGTGTGCCGGCTCGATGCGCGGCCGCTTCAGGTCAAGGTGTGCGACGGCACGGTCGCGGTGGAGCGCCCGTCGACGAAGCCACGCCTGCTGCACGCTAACACGCAGGCGCTATTGCCGGACGATGGCACCATGATCGAACGCAGCGTGACGCCGGAGGCCCTGCAGCGCGAGCTCGCCTGGCAGGAAGGCATGCTCTCCTTCGAGGATACGCCGCTCACCCAGGCGGCGGAGGAGTTCGCCCGCTACAGCGATCGCAGGATCCAGATCTCCGATCCGGCAGTGGCGGCGGAGACCGTCACCGGCCGCTATGCCGCGAACAATCCGGAGGGTTTTGCCCGGGCCGTGGCGCTCGGCCTCAATCTCCATGTGCAATCCACGCCGGGCGGTATAATAGTCGCTCGCTGATACGGGCGCGCAGTGTTTCACCGCTGTGACATGTCCGGTCGCGACCCGCAGCATAGCGGGCACATGGGAGGGGCTGGGATACGTTGCCGAGAGGTGCGGGTCTTGTTTTCGCTGTTGGTGCGGCCATGGCCTTCGTCTGTGCGCCGGGCACGGCGCTGGCCCAGCTGCGCAGCTTCGATGTGCCGAGCCAGCCCGCTAACCGCGCCATCCTCCAGTTCGCCCAGCAGGCCGGCGTCCAGATCATCGCGCCCGGCAGCCGGCTGCGCCGTATCCGCACCAAGGCAATCAAGGGACAGCTGGAGATCCGCGCGGCGCTCGATGCCATGCTGGAGGGCACGGGCATCCGCATCGTGTCCGATACCAACAATACGATCA
>JAFKLU010000290.1 GCA_017304105.1 Sphingomonadales bacterium | reverse complement strand
GGCCCGTGATGGCCGGTTGCGGCTCGATCGAGAGCACCTTGCTGCCCGGAATGTTCTGCAGCATCAGGCAGGAGACGTAGCCGATATTGGCGCCGATATCGACGCACTGGTCACCCGCCTCCCCGAAATCGAGCAGCACGCCCAGCATCGAGCGATCGAACTTGCCCGAGAGCAGCAGATGACGGCCGATCAGGTCGTCCGCGAGCACAGACATCTGGAAGCCGTCGCTGGTGGTGCAGACACGCTCGCCGGTGCCGAGATCGATGCCAGTACCGAACTTGTCGATGAACCGGCCCGATCCGTTCGCGAAAGGCCAGTGACGGGAAACCAGCTTCACCAGCGTTGCGGTCATGACAAGCCTTCCACTCTACCAATTGATACCCGGAAATAGACTATGGCCTCTCCGGGTCAATGGCTCGTGTGCGCTGCAACATGTTAAAATGATGTTTAATGGTTGTTCCGGTTCGGGGCGACCAGAGGTCTGGATATTGTCCCGAACCGGACAGATGCCCTGCCTTATTGGCAGGCGAGACATTCGTCATAATCGGTGTTGGGCAGCTCGATCTTCTTGAGCTCGGCGGTGTTGTCCGCCTCGACCCCGCCCGCGAAACCGGCGCGCTGGATCGACTTGGAGCGCAGATAATAAAGCGACTTCACGCCCAGCTCCCAGGCGCGGAAGTGGAGCATGAGCAGATCCCACTTTTCCACGTCGGCGGGGATGAACAGGTTCAGCGACTGGGCCTGGTCGATATAGGGCGCGCGGTCGGCGGCCAGCTCGATCAGCCAGCGCTGGTCGATCTCGAAGCTGGTCTTGAACGTATCCTTCTCTTCCTGGCTCAGGAAGTCGAGATGCTGGACGCTGCCTTCCTTCTCCAGGATCGAGTTCCAGACATTGGTCGAATCCTTCGACTTGGACTGGAGAATCTTCTCCAGATAGGGATTCTTCACGATGAAGCTGCCGGACAGCGTCTTGTGCGTGTAGATATTGGCCGGGATCGGCTCGATGCACGCCGAGGTGCCGCCGCAGATGATCGAGATCGACGCGGTGGGCGCGATCGCCATCTTGCAGGAGAAGCGCTCCATGACGCCACGATCCTGTGCGTCGGGGCAGGGGCCCCGCTCGGTCGCCAGCATCATCGAGGCCTCATTGGCCTTTGCCGAGATATGCTTGAAGATGCGCAGGTTCCAGCTCTTGGCCATAGCGCTCTCGAACGGGATGCCGCGCTGCTGGAGCAGCGAGTGGAAGCCCATGATGCCGAGGCCCACCGAACGCTCGCGCTCGGCGCTGTACTTGGCACGCGCCATCTCGTCGGGCGCGCGGTCGATATAGTCCTGCAGGACATTGTCGAGGAAACGCATCACATCCTCGATGAACAGCTTGTCGCCGTTCCACTCTTCCCATTTCTCCACGTTGAGCGAGGAGAGGCAGCAGACGGCGGTACGATCATTGCCGAGATGGTCGCGGCCGGTGGGCAGCGTGATTTCCGAGCAGAGGTTCGAGGTCGAGACCTTGAGGCCAAGCTCCCGATGGTGCTTGGGCATCATGCGGTTCACCGTGTCGCTGAACACGATATAGGGCTCGCCGGTGGCGAGGCGGGTTTCCACCAGCTTCTGGAACAGGCTGCGCGCATCGACACGGCCGCGCTCGCTGCCATCCTTGGGCGAGCGCAGGATGAACTCGGCGCCGTCGCGCACGGCTTCCATGAACTCGTCGGTCAGCAGCACGCCATGGTGCAGGTTGAGCGCCTTGCGGTTGAAGTCACCCGACGGCTTGCGGATCTCGAGGAACTCCTCGATTTCCGGGTGCGACACGTCGAGGTAGCAGGCCGCCGAGCCGCGACGCAGCGACCCCTGCGAAATGGCCAGGGTTAGCGAATCCATCACCCGCACGAAGGGAATGATGCCGCTGGTCTTGCCGTTGAGACCGACCGGCTCGCCAATACCGCGCACCGCGCCCCAATAAGTGCCGATGCCGCCGCCGCGCGAGGCCAGCCACACATTCTCGTTCCAGGTGTTGACGATGCCTTCGAGGCTGTCGTCCACGCTGTTCAGATAGCAGCTGATCGGCAGGCCGCGACCGGTGCCACCATTGGAGAGCACCGGCGTCGCGGGCATGAACCACAGGCGCGAGATATAATCGTAGATGCGCTGGGCATGCGCCTGATCGTCCGCATAAGCGGCGGCGACGCGGGCGAACAGGTCCTGATAGGATTCGCCGGGCAGCAGATAGCGGTCCTTGAGCGTTTCCTTGCCGAACTCGGTCAGCAGGCTGTCGCGCGTGGAATCGGTCACGACATCGAAACGGCGCGCGTCGACGCTGTTCGTCGCGCTGGCCTTGCGCTTCGGCTTCCTGGCCTCGGGGGCGCTCACGGGCGCGCTCTCGCCAACCATCTCCAGGGCCAGGGTCGCTTCACTCATGCCTTCCGCCTGCAAATCCCGAAACTCCATGTCCAAGACCCCCAATGTTCTCTCTTCGTTCGATTCGGTCAAGACTTAGACCCCAGTTGTCCGCCAAGGACGACAAGCCCCCAACCGCGAGATCGGCTCGCAGTCTGGCGACACAAGTTGTTGCGTTGGCCCCTGTTCCGAACCACCAGTGATAGTGCCACAGTGGAACGGCGATGCAAGGCGTAAACGTCGACCTAACGATTCGGTTCGTCGATGAAAAGACTCGGTTCATGGCATGTCTCGCCATGTTGCAGTGCAGCGACGCGGCGGCTTTCGGTCGCTTTGAAGCCGCGCAAGAGGGCAAAGGGAGAACGAAAAATATTTTTCCGTGGATAGCTCGAAGATGGGGATTTCCGGGGCGGAAATCAACCGATCGGCTGGTCCGTCCAAAAGGGTGGTTCAAATTGTGTGACTGCTGGAAATGCGGTGCACGCCGCCTTATGGTCGCCCTCCAAGTCAGCCACGGAGTGCCCCATGACTCAGAGCATCATCCTGATCATCGCAGCCCTGCTGCTCGCAGGTGCGATCATCCTGATGCTGCGGGCGGGCCGAGGAAAAGCCGGGCGTCATGTCGATACCAGCGTGACGGCGGTCGGCGCCGCCGCCGAGGTGGTGCGCAACGTCGTCGAGGAAGTGACCGAGACGACCGCCGACTCCCTGGAGGACGATGTCGCCGCGAGCGGCGCGCGGGAAGGCGACGTGCCCGCCGCGATGAGCAACGCCGCGGCGATCATGGCGAGCGGCGGGGCTGCGGCGGGCGCCGTGACGCTGACCGACATCGGCGTGCCGGCGGCCAGCGGCGCGCCTGATAATCTGCGCCAGATCAAGGGGCTGGGCCCCAAGCTCAACACCACGCTCATTGGCCTTGGCATCACCCGGTTTGACCAGATTGCGGCCTGGAGCGCGGACGACGTGGCCAAGGTCGACGCGCATCTGGGCACTTTCAAGGGCCGCATCGTGCGCGACAACTGGATCGAGCAGGCCCGGTTCCTGGCGGCGGGTGACGTGGCCGGCTTCGAGGCGAAGTTCGGCAAGCTCGACAGCCCGACGAACGGCTGACGATCCGCGACATGCCCCCTCCTGATCCGAAGGCGGGCGGCAGCGAGAAGTTGCCGCTCGGTCAGGTCATCCTGCTCGCCGCGCTGACGGCAACCTTGCCGGCCTCGCTCGACGGACTCTCGCCCGCGCTCCCCGCGATCGCGCAGGGGCTTTCGACGGATGCCGCTCATGTCTCCGCGGCGATCAGCGCGTTCGTGATCCTGTTCGCGCTCGCCCAACTCGCCGGCGGGATGCTGGCCGATGCGCTGGGGCGGCGGCCGGTCGTGCTGGGCGGGCTGGTCATCTATGTCGCGGGGAGCATCGGCGCGGCTTATGCGCCGAACTTCGAGCTGCTGCTGGTGGCGCGCGCCTTTCAGGGGCTGGGCACAGCGGCGGCGGTGATGCTCGCACGGACGATCGTGCTCGACCAGCTCCCGCGCGAGGCGGCGGCGCAGGCGCTGGCGCTGATCGGCATCTTCTTCTCGTTGACGCCGATCATCGTGCCGCTTGTGAGAGGGGCGCTGGTCGCCCTGGCCGGCTGGCGGGCGCCGCTGCTGGCCATGGGCGCGCTCGGCGTGGTGGTCGGCATCGCCAGCCTCTATCGCCTGCCCGAGACGCTGGCGCGGCACGACAGGCTGCCCTTCGATCCTGGCGCGCTGCTGCGCTCGCTGGCCCATCTCGCGCGATCCAGGCCGCTGATGGCCTATGTGCTCGCCAACGCCTTTGCCTATAGCGGCATTCTGCTCTTCTCCGCGGCGGCGGCGCAGGTGATCATCGGGCATATGGGCGTTGAGGTTGGCATCTATGCGCTGCTCTTCTCGCTCTCCACGGCCGGCTTCATGGCCGGCAATGCGGTTTCCTACCGACTTGTGCGCAGGCGCGGGCTCGATGGCACGCTGCGCGCCGGCTTGCTCTTCCTCGGTCTGGGGCCGCTGCTGATGATCCTGGCATCGCAAGCCTGGCCGCAGGCGTGGGCGGCGCTCATCCTGCCGCAGATCCTCTATTCGCTCGGCTGGGGCATCGTGCAGCCGCAAGCGCAAGCCGGCGCGCTTTCGACGCATCCCGAGAGCATCGGCCAATGCTCCTCGCTGCTCGGCTTCGTGCAACTGGCAATTGGCGGGGCGATCGTGGCGGTCTTCTCGCGGGTGACCGCCGGCACCTCGCTCGCCCTTGCGCTCGGCATGGCCTTTTGCGGCTTCACGGCGCTGCTCGT